>RFZT01000040.1 GCA_009920585.1 bacterium | reverse complement strand
GCCGACGCCGGGTGACACCCAGTTTGAAAATCCCAAACCGAGTGCGACCCCTCCGCCAGCCTTGAGTCAGGGCAAAAAAGTCACGGCCTCCAGCCAATTCAACCAACCCGGCTACGAGGCCGCAAAAGCCGTGGATGGCGATCCAAGAACCCGCTGGGCCTCCGACTTCGCTGCGCGATCGGGTTGGCTCGAAGTCGACCTCGGCGAAGAAAAAGAAATCAACCGTGTGAGGCTTTCGGAGGTCGAATGGCACGAGACGCGGGAGTTTGCTATCGAGTTCAAGCAAGGTGACGTGTGGAAAGAGGTCGCCCGCGGCACGACCATAGGTAAGGAGGAGGAGCTCAGCTTCCCGCCAGTCAAAGCCCAAGTTGTGAGACTGAATGTGCTCAAGGCTGAGCACGCGATTAACCTCAACGAATTTCAGGTGTTCGAGAAATAATCCCGCTAAGGAAATTTCTCAAACAACCGTCTTCTTTCTCGTGTGAGCAATCATCGAAGGTGGATGATACCTTTTCACGGCGCTCGCGCAGGCGTCTATTTTTTCGCCAGTTCGGCGTTGCGGTATTTGACGGTTTGAAGGTGTTCGCAATAGAGCACCAGCTCGCCATCGTTTTTAAAAACCTCATAACTCGCACGGTAGAGGCCCATTTCGGGATATTTGGGTGTTTTTTCGAGGTCGGTCTTGATGGTGTAGATCGTGTCGCCGATGAAAACCGGTTTGATGAAGCGGAGTTTGTCGTAGCCGTAGCTGAAGGCGTTCACGCAGTTCGTGGCGACCAACCCGAGGCCCACGCTGAAGACCATCGCCCCAGCGACAAGGCGCCTGCCGAAAATGCCTTCCTCTTTGGCGAAAATCTCGTCGGCCACATAGGGGTGCATATCTAGCACGAGGCCGTTGAACTGCATGGATTCCCCCTCGCTGATCGTACGGCGGATCGAGCGGATGCGGCGACCGATCTCGATGTCTTCATACATCCAGTTTTCAGCATTCCATACGGGAATTTCCTTGTGTTTAGAAGGGTCGGGATTGGGGTTTTTCATGGTGGGTTGGGATTATCTAGTTGTGTTGATTAAAGGCCAAAATCGGTTGTGATTCGAGCGCTGTGTTGGCCTATCGAAGGCGCACCTGCGGGCGATTTGTAAATTTCTCCGTCAATGCGAATCGGGCAGCGCAGGGTCTTGAGCGGAGTGCCAGCTGGGCAGAGGACTTCCTGCTCCATGTCGAGGGCTCGATAGCCTGGGGTGGCGCGAAGTTTTTCCCACGACATGACTTCGGCGCACCAGATGTCGGCGGGCTCCAAAATGGAAAGCCAGTGAACGGTGGATTGAGTGGAAAGGTGGTCGCGGAGGGTCGCCTTGATCTCGTCGCGGTGAGTGAACCATGTCTTAGGATCCGTGTAGGCCAGCAAGGCTGGGCAACTCAAAAGCTCGCCGAGGCGAGGAACTTGGCCCATCGCCAGCGCAAGGTGTCCATCCGAAGTTGCATAGATGCCGTAGGGGGCGCCGAGATAGGCGTGGGCGTTGTTCACAGCACTCCGCTCTGGGGCTTTACCGCCGTCGTTGAGATGGGTGGTGATGAGCTCAAATTGCAGGTCGAGGATGGATTCCAGAAGACTGACCTCAACCCGTCCGCCGCATCCTGTAACGCCTCGACGAACGAGGCAGGCAAGAATGCCCTGAACGAGATGGGCGCTGGTGGTCAGATCCGCGACGGCGAGCCCCATCGGGGTGGGATTTCCATCCGAGTTTCCGCTGAGCCAGGCGAGGCCCGACATGGACTGGGCCAGAAGATCTTGTCCGGGTTTTCCAGCCCAAGGACCTTCAGTGCCGTAGCCGGTGACAGTGGCATAGACGAGCCGAGGGTTGATGGCCTTCACGGCTTCATAAGAGAGGCCGAGCTTATCCATCACGCCGGGCCGGAAGTTTTCTATCATGACATCTGCGGAGGCGATCAACTTGCGAACGGCAGCGAGATGCTCTGGATTTTTGAGATCAGCGGCGAAGCCCTCCTTGTTCCGGTTGATCGAATGGAACAGTGTGCTGTCGCCCTCCACGCCGAGGTTTGTAATGTAGAGCTGGCGGCAGATGTCGCCGCCTTGGGGACGTTCGATTTTAATGACGCGGGCGCCAAGATCTGCGAGCCGCATGGCGGCGGCTGGGCCGGCGAGGAATTGTGAAAAATCAAGTACAACAAGGTCGGATAGGGGCTTCATTTCAAGGTCTCCCATAGGTTGGAAATTTCGCGGGCTGCATCGGAAACGGATTTTCTCCCCGCCACCGCATCGTGGGCGACCGGAGTGGCCGCATCTTGGAAGGCCATGTAGCCGGGAACTTTTGGCCGGCACAAAGCCTCGTCGAGTGTCTGGAGTGTGTTTTCAAAAAATCCACTGCTCGCGGTGTTCACAGTCTTGTCGGTCCACGCAGAACGATGCCCTGGTTGGCCGCCAGATTCAAAGTACACACCACGTTGCACCACGGGAGAAGCGGTGAAGGCGGCATAGTCCATGGCTTCGCGGGGATGCTTGGTTTTCGAGGAGACAGCCATCCCAGCGCCGCCGAGCGTCGATCTCAGGCGTTTGCCTTCAAATGCGACGAGCCCTCCGGCCTTTAGTAAGTGGCGGGCATAGCCGGGTCGCGAGTAGTTTGAGTATCCGTAGGCAAACGGGCAATACGCCGCACGAGGGTCCCCATCCACCGAAGACATCCACTCCGCTGTTCGGATGGGGTTTCGTTCCAAACAGGAGGGATCGCAGAGCGCCACCAGACGGCGCAGTTCCTCGAGGGCCCCGGCGAGGATTTCCTCGGGGGCGATTTTTCCGTCGGCACCGAAGGGCGTGTGTCCGAGCGCCTCGCAAAACATGTAGGAGTGCATGAGTACATCGATCGGGAAGGCCGAGACGGTCACAAAGCGCGCCTTGGCCATCTCTAAAACTTCCGGCCAGGTTTTTGGGAGTTGGAGACCGTGGTTGTGAAAGAGATCGGGGCGCCATGTGGAAATGGGCGTGGCCGCATCCGTTGCGAGCGTCCATTGCCTGTCTTGGAAGCGGTAGCTCTCATGGGAGCGTCCCACAGAATGGGCAGCTTGATCGCTCAGAAATTCCGGCGCAAGCCAGTCCTCGTAGGGTAAAAGAAGTTTCTCCGTCGCAGCTAGGGCCGTGTGAGGATGATCCATCACGATCAAATCGAAACGGGATGCCAATTCCTCCATCGATGCGTCAGCGAAGGCTTGCAGGGAGCGCTTGTCCCAGGAAATGGAAATGCCGGGGTGCAATTCCTCGAAACGTTGGGCGGCTGCGACGACAGAAACGAAGCCGCGGGTGTGGTTCCAGGCGATGCCTTTGAGATGAATCATATGACAGGGTTTTTGCGTTCGACGATGAGGAGGTGCTCGCACACGAGTACCGTCTCCCCGTGCTGGTTGGTGACCTCAAGTTTCTCCACCACGATTCCGTGGGAGGGACGCTTGTGCTCGCGCATTTCGGTGATGCTTGTTTTCGATACGATCGTATCGCCGATGAAAACGGGCTTGATGAAGCGGAGCTTGTCGTAGCCGTAGGACATCGCCCGAGGGTTGATCTCGGCGGCGGTCATTCCCACCGCCACCGAGAAAATAAGCGTCCCGTGGGCGATGCGTTTCTTGAATGGTTGAGTGGCGCACCATTCCGCATCCATATGGTGAGGGTAGAAATCCCCGGTCTGCCCGGCGTGGAGAACGATATCCGCCTCGGTGATGGTCCTTCCTGTGGTGGTTCGGCCCGGGCCTACTTGATATTCCTCGAAGAACGTTTCTTTCATGGGTTGATAAATTTTGAGGGGTCGCATCCTCCGTTGTCGCTCGACTCGTAGGCGGCCTCAAGGCACGCCATGGAATGGATCGTATCTTCGACAGGGGTGACGAGTGCCTTTGCATCGCCATCCGCCGCACGCATCACTTGGGCCATCGATCCGATGAACGCGTGGGGAAACCAAGAGCCCTCGAGCGGGATCGTCTCCCATATCGGCTTGCCGTCTGGGAATGTGCAGACCTCGAATTCATCCGGAACGCCGAGCGGATAGTTCATCAGGAGCCCCATCTTGGCAAAGATCGCGCCCTTGGTGCCCTCCCATTTGATAAAGCTCTCCTGGTGGCGCGTGCCGAATCGGTGGAAATGGTTCGTTTGAATGTTCGCCCGCACGGCATCGCCGTAATCGAGGATGAGCGCCGATCGGCTTGGGGCCATGTCAAGTTCTGGGTGGCGCAGGGTTTTGGCCTGGATCCGGGCAGGATTTCCGAGGAAATGCCGGACGCAATCGATGTGGTGGACGCTGTGGTAGAGCAGTTCCAGTCGGGGAGCGTTTTTGAGGAAGGGAAAGTGGTCCCATGGAGTATGTGAAGTCACACGGATCTCGATGTCTCGCAGATCTCCGATCGTGCCGCTGTTGATAACACTTTCGGCGGCCATCACAAAGGGCGAGAAGCGAAGCTGGAAGTTCACCGCAGCAAGGAGCCGGCGTTCCCTGCAAATAGCCAAAATCTCCCGCGCCTGTTCCATGGTTTCCCCCATCGGCTTCTGAAGAAGAACCGGGGAGCCTTGCGGGAGACGCCGAAGCACATCGGCAAAAAGGTTAGGCGGTAGAGCAAGGTCGAAGACCGCATTCGCAGGAGCATCGGAGAGCATCGAGTCGAGCGACTCAAAGGCCCGTGAGATGCCCCATTGCGCGGCCAACTTCTCCGCAGCTTCAAAATTCAGATCCGTAATGCTGTGAACGGGAAAGCCCGCCAATTTGTAAGCGGGCAGGTGAGCGTCCCTCACAATGCTTCCGGCACCAACTATGCAGATCGGGCGAGGTTTCGCAGGGAGTATGGGTTTGTAATTCAAACGCGGCATATCGGGTCTGTCTGTGTTGGAGCTATTCAGATTCACAAAAGAATGAGTGTCAATCGGGGGGATGAAGGGCGTCGGTTCTTATCTGAGAAGGGTGAAGCCGCCGTCAACGTCATAGGCGGAGCCGGTGATGAATGCAGCCTTAGGTGAACAGAGAAACGCGATGAGCGTGGCGACTTCGTCCGGTTGGCCCATGCGGCCGATGGGTTGACCTGCGGAGAGCTTGGCAAACATTTCGGCTTCCTGGCCGGGGTAGTTTTTTGCGAGGAATCCATCGACGAATGGCGTGTGCACGCGAGCCGGGCAGACGCAGTTGCAGCGGATGCCTTGATTCACGAAATCGCGCGCGACCGAGAGGGTCATCGAAAATACGGCGCCTTTCGTCATGCTGTAAGCGAAGCGGTCTGGAATCCCGACCTTTGAAGCGATGGAGGCTAGGTTCACGATGCTTCCTCCACCATTTTTGAGCATGACCGGAATGCCGAAGTGCAAGCAGTGGTAAGCCCCTCGCACATTGATTTGGTAAAGGCGGTCGAGGTCCTCAGGCGATGTCTGAAGAACATTGCCAATATGGGCAACGCCCGCGTTGTTCACGAGCGTATCGAGTCTGGGGAGGCTCTCAAAGGCGGCGCGGACGGAATCGGTGTTTGAGACATCCAGAGTCTGGATCGCGCCGGTGCCTCCGGCCTTTTCAATCAGGCTCAGTGTCTCCCCAGCTGCTTCGGCAGAGAGTTCAAAAATGCGAACATCGTATCCATCGGCGGCAAGTTGGAGGGCGGTGGCGCGGCCGATGCCGGAGCCGGCTCCGGTGACGACGGCGATGTGTTTGTCGGTTTGGGATGTCATGGAATTCGGTAGATCTGTTTTGCGTTGGTGGTGAAAATATGGGCTCGTTCGATTTCAGTGAGTTCGGCAAACAAGTCGCGGCTGATGTTGGTCCAAGCTTGGAGTCCATCACCCAGATTGACGACGGGCCAGTCTCCACCCCAGACAAGACGGGAAGGACCAAAGGCCTCGAGCATGGTGTCCGTGTAAGGCTTGAGGCCTTCCACGTTACGGAGCGGGGCGGGAGCATAGGCGGTGATGCCGGAGATTTTGCCATTCACATTCGGCTCGGCAGCTAAGGCGCAGATGGCTTTTTTCCAGACGAGAAATCCCTCGCCGGTGGGAGCATCGTTGGATGCGATTTCGGGAACGCCGCAGTGGTCGAGAATGAATGTGGTCTGTGGACACTCCCGCACGAGCTCGAGGGCAATAGGAAGTTGCCGCTGAAGAACGCAGAGATCAAAGGTGATCCCGCGCGCACCAAGGAGGCTCACATTTTTACGAAAGAGAGAGGTTTGAGAGAGTTCGTCCGGTTGCGTGTGCAACACGCGGCGGATGCCGGTCAGGCGGGGATGGGCCATCGCATCCAGGCTTCGCTCGAAGTCAGGGGATTCGGGTCGCCCTGCCGCCACGACGACTCGGATGATTCCTTCCGGATCCTCGGCCTTGGAACAAAAATAATGTGCCTCTTCGGAAGATTCCTCACAATCGACTTCCATAAAAACCCCGGCCTGAATACCGGAATCGCGCGAGGCGTTTTGGTAGTCGGAATGGTCGAATCGTCCAGCGAGGGCAGAAAAATCCTTTGTCCACTCGTAGGTGAAACGGTCAGGCTCAAGTAAGTGAACATGCGTGTCGATCATGACGATTTCAGGTGCGAAGTTACTTGTGTGAAAAAGATAATGCCTGCTGCGGACTCACTCGCCATATCCAAGATTTTCTTATTTAAATTACAACTTACAATAAAATATATCACCTATAGAAACTTGGCGCGGATAAAAAACGGGCAAAAAACGTCCGCATCCCTCAAGCGATGTTTTGATTTGGTCTTTGGTTGCTGACTCGCCGTAAAGGACAGGCCGTTTGTCCGTTGGGCTGCGAAGCCTTTTTAAGGCTCGGTTGAGCTTCGAGTTCCCCAAACTTGCAAGTCTCAATATCAAATGCAGTAATAAGTATTATGAATAAGAAAGTTGGCGAAGCCAAAATTCCTGCATTGGACCGTGGGCTGGATCTTTTGGAATGGATGGCGGCTTTGACGGAACCCGTATCGCTCACGCAGATCGCGCAAGGCCTGCAGTTGAGTGTTTCGGAGATCCAGCGCCCAGTTGCTTGCCTGCTTCGACGTGGCTACCTTCGCCGCTCGGATGCTGGCGCGTACCGCCTTTCTGGGAGGATCGCCGGTTTGGCCGGCGCGCATCCGCCACACGAGCGACTACGGCAGTCGGCTCTCGGAGTGATGACGGAATTTGCAAGACAGTATAGGGAATCTATTCATTTGTGCGTTCCGGATTGGGACGCCGCCATCGTACTGATGGACGTGCCTGGTGGTGGACTTGTGCGATTGAGTCTGCAGGAAGGAGCGCGGTTGGAATCGATGAAATCCGTTTCCGGCAGGATTCTTACTGCTTTCGGAGCACTCACTTCCGTGGGGCTCAAGAAAAGTGCGCAGGCCGCTTTAAAAAAAATCTACAACGCGAGATTCGATAGCGCCGCGAGTTCGAAGGTGGTGGGCATTACGGACACGGGCGTGCCGGTTTTCGACTCCGCTGGGGAAATCGTCGCTGCGCTCACTGTTTCGGTCCTCCAGATGATGGACGATGGAAAGAAGAAAAAAAACCTACTCACTGCATTGCGCGACTGCGCTGTCCGCATCTCGGAAGGACTTTGATATTAAGCGTTCGACGTTGTTGAATTAGGGAATGGGTCGGCGGAGACTCGCCTGTGTGTGTTGGCGTGCTCCTTAGTTCCGCTGGGCAGGGTGCGAGCAAGTGGACCAGTGTCCACACGGCCGAGACGGCCATTCCCCCTTTCTTTTGCGCTGCAAAGTCTAATTTCAAAGAGACAATGGTATAAGCAGGGCGTTCCCATATTCCTTTGTGCGGGAATATCGAACTTCAAGCACCACGGGAACGAGGTTCTGAGTGATCCTGGAAGAGTCGGCTTGTTTATGGAAGGAGTTCGCAGGATGAGCCGGGGAGCCGAGGGGTCTCGTAGCGTGCGTCAACGATGCGGACTGGCTCGACGAAGCGGCCCTGCAGGTGGGGGATGTGCTCGAGGAAGATGGCTTCGTGGTCGAGGGCAATATGGTTGAAGAGGACGAGGTGCTGGTGTAGCTGACCCATGTCGCCGACATGCGGAATGACGGGAACACCAAATTGGCGCGCCATGAGGCTCACGACGAGGAACTCGCTGACACCGGCCACGCGGACGGCATCGACTTGGCAGATCGCCATCGCGCCAGACTGGAGGTAGTTTTTGAAAAGAATCCGGTTCGGCACATGCTCGCCAGCGGCGACTTTGGTCGGGGCGATGGCATCGGCGATCGTTCGGTGGCCGAGCACGTCGTCAGGATGGGTCGGCTCCTCGAGCCAAAATAAATTCAAATCCCGCGTTGCTTCGGAGAACGCAATGGACTGGGCGATCGTCCACTGCTGGTTAGCGTCAACCATGAGGCGAACTCCGTCACCAGCCGCCTGGCGGACGATTCGCGCGCGGCGGATGTCGCGTTCGAGATCGGGTGAGCCGACCTTGAGCTTCATTGCGGTGAAGCCCTCGGTGGCGGATTTGGCGACATTCGCAGCGACCTGCTCGTCGGAGTAATTAAACCATCCGATCGATGTGTCGTAGCCTGGGTAACCCGCATCGAGGATTCCAATCCGTTGCCCACGTGTGGGCCGAGCGGAGTCGAGGAGCGCCCGTGCCGCATTGGCATCGATGACATCGGTGACATACGAAAAGTCCAACGTCGCGAGGAGCGCGTCCGAATCGAGGTCGAGGAGTAATTTCCAGAGCGGAACCCCGCGCTTACGCGCCCAGAGGTCCCAACAGGCGTTCGTTACCGAGGCGAGTGCAAGGTGTACGATGCCTTTATGCGGCCCGAGCCAGCGGAACTGCTGTTCATCGGACATCGCGCGCTGGAGTTCACCGAATCCAGCCATCACTTCCTCGATATCACGGCCGACGAGTTGGCGTGCGTAAAACTCCGCCGCGTGGCAAACAAGGTCATTTCCCTCGCCAAGAGTGAAGGCCAGACCGGTCCCGACTAGGCCGGAATCGTCATGGAGTCGTGTGACCGCGTAAGAATAAACGGGGTCGCGGTGGATGGCATCACTCCCGTGACCTGAGCCAATCGGGAAGCGGGCGTCGCGTGTGGATATTTCTTTGATCATAAAAATTTCAGCGCCGGTAGCCGAGTTCGGCTCCTCCGGTGACATGCATAAGGTGGCCGGTGATAAAGCCTGACTTATCAGAGAGCAGGAACACGCAAGCCTCGGCGACGACATCGCCCTCGGGGCAGAATCCCAGCGGGTGGATTTCATCGAGATAACGGCTGATGCCCAAAGGATCAGGTTGCTCGGAGGCCCATTGGCGAAGCATGGGTGTCCAGACGCCGGCGGGGCAGACGGCGTTCACGCGCACTCCGAATCGCGCGTAGTCGAGGGCCATGGATTTTGTGAGCGCGTTCATAGCTCCCTTCGTGGCCGAGTAGGCGGCGTGGATTTCTTGGCCGATCTCACCGACGAGACTGCTGGTGTTGAGTATGCATCCGCGCGAGGATTTAAGGGCTTCTAGGCCGTGCTTCACAGTCCAGAAAACTCCCTTAAGGTTGATTTGGAAAAGGCGGTCCCACTCGGCCTCGGAGGTGTCGTGCAAGGCCGCTGCCGGTGAGGCAATCCCGGCATTGTTGTGAATCGCATCCAAGCGACCGAAGCGTTCCAAGATTTTCCGAATAGCTTCCTCCACCTGGTGGCCATTGGCGACATCGCAAGCTAGCCCGATGTGGGCTTCACCGAGTTTGGCAGCGGCGACATTGGCTTCATCTGCATCAGGGCAACACAAGGCAACGCGAGCACCTTCGCGCGCGTAGGCTTTCGCGCACTCCCAACCGATGCCGGCCGAGCCACCGGTGAGAAAAATGACTTTGTCTTGAAGGTTCATGCGGTGTTCTAAGTAGAGATCCTAGGTGCGCACAAATATTACATCAAATAAATTTTATTAAAAAAAGGCACGTTTCGGCCAACGCTGAATTCCCGGTTCGAATGCCAATTTGGCCATGTCGGCGGGAAAGCCCTTTCTCTTCGGATTTAACATCTTCTGTCGCTCGAAATTCCTTTGATGAGCTATCCTAGTGAGAGATCTCCAGTTTGGATTTCAACATCACGGAAATATTCGCGCTAACGCGATTGCGAAGGATTTGATACGATTCCGCTTGGTTCCCTTTCATCGATCCTTTAGACAAAAAACCTCCTTCGAATGAGCGGCTCTCTGTAAAAACTTAAAAAAACTAGCATATGAAACTGATACGATTTGGTAATCTCGGAGCTGAAAAAGCAGGCGTCATTCTCGCCGATGGCAAGATGATTGATGTCTCAACTTGCGTCTCCAACTACGACGAAGCTTTCTTTGAATCCAATGGCCTAGAGCGCTTGGATGCTTGGCTCAGTGAAAATGCCGCCCACGCACCAGCGATCCCCGATGGCATCCGCCTCGGCTCACCGATCGCCCGTCCGAGCAAGATCATTTGCATTGGCCTCAATTACAGCGACCATGCCAAGGAAAGCGGCATGGCTGTGCCAGTCGAGCCGATCATTTTCTTCAAATCCACCACCGCCCTCACTGGCCCGAATGATGGCATTGTGATTCCCGAAGGTTCCGAAAAAACCGATTGGGAAGTCGAGTTGGCCGTGGTGATTGGAAAAACCGCGCGCTCCGTATCCGAGGATGCGGCGATGGACTATGTCGCCGGATATGTGTTGCACAACGACTACAGCGAACGCGCATGGCAACTCGAGCGCGGAGGCCAATGGGTCAAAGGGAAAAGTGCCGACACCTTCGCTCCTCTTGGGCCATGGTTGGCTACGCGCGATGAGATTCCCGATCCTCACCATCTACGTCTCTGGCTTAGCGTGAACGGGGTCATTAAGCAGGACGGCAATACCGAGAACCTTATTTTCAATATCCCCTTCATCGTCTCCTACCTCAGTCGCTTCATGACGCTCCTTCCTGGTGACGTGATCTCCACCGGCACGCCCGCCGGAGTTGGCCTCGGCTTCAATCCCCCGCAATACCTCCGCGCTGGGGATGTCGTCGAGTTGGGCATCGACCATCTTGGCACGCAAAAGCAGCTCTGCCGCTAGCAAAGCCAACTCGGGTCACGCAAAGTCACTCCCGAGTTCCGCCCAAAGACATCGTGAACAGGCTCGGTAAACTAATTCGGGGAAAATTCCGATGAAAAATATTCTTACCGTCCTCTTGTTTGCCATGACTTTCATTCACCCCCTCCTCGCCGAGACGCCGCCCGCATCCGCCTCAACCGAAACGGTTACCCTTTGGCCGCCAGGAACGGCAGGGATTGATTCTGCTGGCCCGGAGAAGCCGAGTAACAATGGGGTTGAGTTTATTTCCAAAGTCTACAACCCCACGCTCACGGTTTACCGTCCCTCTTCCCCGAATGGCTGTGCCGTTGTGGTCTGCCCTGGCGGAGCCTACAGGGTCCTGTCGAGTGTGAATGAGGGTTCCAAAGTGGCGGAGTGGTTGACCAGTCGGGGAATAACTGCCTTTGTGCTCAAGTATCGCCTGCCCGCAATGGCCGATGCGAACTTCAAAGATCCGGTGCCTTTATCCGACGCCCTGCGCGCGATCCAGTGGGTGCGCAGCCACGCCAAGGATTTCCATATCGACCCGGCCCACATCGGGATCATGGGATTCTCTGCCGGTGGGCACTTGGCCGCAAGTGCGGGTACGCTTTTTTCCCGCGCCTCCGAGTTTGGCCAAGACGCAGTGGCTCAAACCTCCGCGCGTCCCGACTTCATGGTTCTGATTTATCCGGTGATCACCAATGAGAAGGATTTCCGGCACGCCTGCCTCAACAATCTTGTGCCAGATGGCGCCACGCCCGAAGCTTTGGACGCCCTCTCGCGTGAAAAGTCCGTGAGAGCGGATACGCCGCCTGCATTTCTCGTCCATGCGAAAAACGACAAACCGGTGCCGTATCAAAACAGTGTTCTCATGCACGAAGCCCTGCAGAAAAACGGCGTTGCCTCAAAATTGAATCTCTACGAGCAAGGCGGCCACGGTTTCGGACTCGGTCGCCACGGGGAGGATTCCACCAAATGGCCAGACGAATTTATGGCCTGGCTTGCGACTAAGGGGTTCCTTGCCGCAAGCCTTGCTGCAAAAAAGTCCTGATTCGTTAAACTCCGAATGGTTGGGGAAAAACCCACCTCGATCAAGAACCCGGTCATCCACGCCGGAGCTGGCACGCTCGCTATCGAAGGCGAGGTGAAGAGCGACGAATACCTCTGGTATCAAGGAGGAGACAAAGTCGGCGTCTACGACAAAAATTGGAACCTTCAATCCACGCGGCCTGTCGTACTGCAAGATTACGACATGAACAAAGGTTTTTCGGAGTTCTGGATCGACGGCGCGAGCGGTAATCCTCCACCATGGCTGGATCTGCAATTCATCACCAAAGGTGAAGACACCAAGATTGAAAAAACGCCAGCATCTGGAGACAAATAACGACAAAAACCAAACAACACAAAATGATGAAAAAAACCACACTCGCCCTCGCCGCACTCGGTGCCCTCGCCGCCAGTCACGCCAAAGCAGCCGACACGCCCGCGCCCACGGTTTCCCCAGTGACCGAGACGCCGACCTATTTGAAGCAAGACAAGCCGGTCGAGAGCGCGGTTCCGACACCGACGCCCCCCGCGCTCCCGCGCGAAACCGAGGAACAGCGCAATGCCCGAATGGCATGGTGGCGCGA
>RFZT01000390.1 GCA_009920585.1 bacterium | reverse complement strand
TGCCAAAAAGTTGACCGGAATAGTCATCATTCTCTTGATTGGTGGGGGTATTATCAGTTTTTTTGAAGTAGTAAAAATGGCGTATGCACATCATAAAAGCGCTTCTTTAAAAACCCTTTCTTCAGGGCTTTGGGGAGACATCGTCACTACCGATATAATGATCGACCTGCCCGATGAATTTGTCGTTTTCCCTTCAGGTCCGGAGAGCAATAGTTGGTTTTTTGCAGACTATACTTGGGGCATGACGCTTGAGCTTCTGAAGTCCCTGCAACTATCTGACGAGGCCCTCCACACGTTGATCACTGACACCCCTAGGAAACAGGAACTCGAGGGTATCCGTATCATGCCCACAGACCAGCAGATTCTTGACTTGTCACCCGAAACCCGGAGCATCCTGTATCCAATCCTGACAGGAATGTCTGCCAATACGGATGAAAAAGACGTTGTATGTTTCAAGGAGGAAGTCTTGAACCAGCAACTTAAAGATAGTGGACTTTCACAGAAATCCATCGCTCTTCTGAAGCGGCTTTTGTACCGCAATCCTGGCTCTCCCCTTCTGATCTTTTCCGATTGGGATGTGGCGCTCCGGCAGATTCCAAATGAAGCGGAAAAACGTCTTTTTATGAAGACCCTTTCGCGCAAGCCTTCTCTGTTGGCAGAGATTCGGATCACCCCCGAAACGAATATCACCCAACTCGCGAGTTACTGGGGGATTGGTGGGCGTCGCAAGGACGTCGAGCCATTTCTTTCCTCCCTACAGCGTTCCAAGAATGGCCTCGATTTAAGTTTAGTCTTCCTTCTGCCCTCATTTGCTCGGAACCGCCTATATACTTACCCGTTTCCCACAGTAGACGGAAAAGTCAAACCGCAGGATTGTTTTTGGACGGCTTTCAATACATTCAATTTAACGCCCGATGACCAGATGTCCGATATGGATTATATCGGTAAAAAACTCGAGCAGGATTATTACGAGATTTATGAACCACAGCAATTAGGCGACATCATTCTCCTCTCCATCGGCAAGAAAAAAGTCATCCATGCGGCAACTTTCATCGCTGCCGACATCGTATTCACCAAGAATGGGCAAGACTTCACGCAGCCGTGGCTCCTGATGCATATGCAGGACATGCTCGACACCTATGAGGCCCGCTACCCATCTAGCCCACTCAAAACTCTCTATTTCCGAAAGCGTTCGATTTAGGGCGAGCGTTACCATAGCACGCATGGAACCCTGAGGTGTTCTCTGCAGATACAAAGCCCCACTCAAAAGCAGAGGATAAACTCCGGAGGGAAAGAATCCTCGGCAAAAACAAGGCCAACATTGACCATCGCGAAGGCGGAAGCCAAAGTGCGTCAGATTATCAGAGAGCTTAGATGCACAATGCATGAGGAATTGCCGACAATTTGCGGACAGTGAGTTGACTGGCCCATGCCCAGGAGCTAGCATAGAGCCAACTCATTTTCAGATTGGAAAATGGGGAATGAATCGGATGAGCCCGTTGTCGAGCGTCTCCAGGAGTCGATCTGGCATCCTAATCAAAAGCTAGAGGACCTAAAAAAAGGTCGCGCCCGCTTGACGATGAGCCTCAGCTCGACTCTGGAAATTCAGTCTTGGGTTTTGAGTTGGGGTCCCAAAGTGAAGGTCATCGCTCCCGCCAGTCTTGCGGAATCCATAGCCGCAAGAGCCCGCGAATTGGTTAAGCCGTATGCTTGATGTTATATCCTGCGGGATGCAGGAAAACTCTAAACTGGAATTGAGACCATCAGCCTAAAATCCGTTTTCGAGGACGACGTCGCTGTAGGCGAGTTGGCCGGGACGGGGCCAGGAATCTTGGGTTTTTTTACCTATCGCGATCATGAATGAAATGACGTGGTCGTTCGGAAGGTTCAGGATTTTGCCGACGGCATCGTAGTCAAAGCCATCCATCGGGCAGGAATCATAGCCGAGTTCTCTCGCTGCGAGCATGAGCGTCTGGCCAGCCATGCCACAGGAGCGCATGGCTTCGTCACGCTGAACTTGAGGTTTTCCTGAGTAATATTGAGCAATGGCTGGCACGAGAAAGTTCTGAACGGGCTCGGGGGCAT
>RFZT01000389.1 GCA_009920585.1 bacterium | reverse complement strand
GCCTGATTTAATACAGGAAAAGCCGCCAAAGTCGGGCGACTGAAAGTGGGAAAAAAGTTCACCTTGGGCGCAAATCGAAGAAGTTCACAACTAATACATCAAAAGGGATATAAAAAGAGAGGCTAGTGACATGTTGTTGCATTATATGGATAATTGTTTAAGAAAAATCCGCGAACATAGCTCCTAGTATCTAGTTTATTAAGTTAGCGTATTTACTTTCAGGTGATTTTTTGGAGACGCGGATTTTTGTCCATTCGAAAGGAGCGGCGGTTTCATTGTAAACTTTGAGAAAGCTTTCAATGGCATGCACAAGGTCTTTTACGCTGCGAAAGCTGGCGCTCTTTAATGCCGCTCGACTCAATATGCTGAACCAGACTTCGATTTGATTGAGCCAGGAGGCATGGGTGGGGGTAAAATGAAAGTGGATGTGAGGATTTCGTTTGATCCAAGGGTGGTCAGGTTTGAGCTTGTGAACGCTTAAATTGTCGAGGATGACGTGGATTTCCTTGCCCTCATGACAGGTGGTGATTGAGTCCAGAAAGTGTAGAAATTCCTCGCGCCGCTTTCTAGGAAAGCACTTCGCTTTGACTTGCCCGGTGGCGACATTCAATGCCGCAAAAAGATTGGTAGTTCCGTGCCGCTTATATTCATGGGCGAAGCCGGTCATTGAGCGACCATCAGGCATTTTGAGCCATCCCTGCTCTCTTTCAAGGGCTTGAACGCAGGGCTTTTCATCCACAGAGAGAACAACAGCGTTGGCAGGCACTCCAAGATAGAGCCCGATAATGTCAGCGCTTTTGACCTCGAATTCCGGATCGGTTGAAATGCACCATGAGCGCCGCCGCTGCAGACTTATGCCCAAAGCTCGCAATTCCTTCCAAACCAGATTCGGAGAAATCTCCAGTGCTTCACCAAGTGTTCGCCCATTCCATTTGGCGTATCCAGCAGGCGGCGGGGTGTCGATGCGTTCCAATATCCGTCGGCGAAGGTTTTCGGAATCTTCCTGAATCCGGGGACGCCCAGGCCGAAAATCGTCTCGCAAACCCATCAATCCTTCCCGCTCGAATCGAATCCTCCATTTACTGATGGTAGCCGGGCGCGTTCGCATCAAGGCAGCGATCTCAATGTTGCTTTTACCGTGAAATGCTTCGAGAACGATCCGCGCCCGATCAGCGTGGCGCCGTTGGGTTCGAGGGGCACGGATAAGCTTATTAAGCTCGGCCTCCTCGGCGAGAGTGAGTGTAATGGGAGTGCATGGACGGCTCATGCACTCGAATATAGTTACTTCGCTTATTTTGTAAAGTAGATACTAGCTTAACATGATGACTAGCATTATAAAATGCGGTCATCATATTAGCCTATGAGTTTGCCGTGCAAGAGGACTGGTCGGAGATCTCAGATATCAGTCTATAATATCTTTTTCAGTAAAACTCTTGCCTGCGAATAATTCATACTCATTGCGCCACAGATCTGCATATTCCGTGGTCTGGTAGTTTTTGAAATAGGGTCCACCCTCCGTGTAATGGAGAAGTTTTGGTTTCCCATCTTTAGGTTCTTTATACCATTCTACCAACCAATTCCATTCATGTGAAAATTCACCAATTTCATTATCTTCCAACCACATGGATCGATGTAAAAACATCGGAGATACTTCATTCACAAGTTCTGGAGTGATCATTTGATTTTTAGGGTGGTTGCAGTTCCAAAGAACAACAGATGACCAGTTTTTCCTGGGATATATTGTTTGCTTTTGTCCATCAAGTTTATCACCCATATCAGGCGTGTGATTGTGCTTCGCGCACATGATAGCATATTTATCATCCGCTTGATCAAATAACTCATTCAGATCCGTAAGACCTAAAATGTCATTATCACAAAATAAAACCCACCCTTTGTAACCAGCCAACCACGGAGTAAGAAATCGGGTAATCGAAAACTCTGTTGTGCCGAGCTTATCTACAGCTCTGGTGTATATGCCAAGATCTCTTAGCGACTGCTGAACTATTGGATAACAAGTCACGTCTCGTGAATGTCTTTCTATCGAGTGTTTAGCTACCTGGTAGACGATGTCTTGGTATGATGTGTGTCC
>RFZT01000388.1 GCA_009920585.1 bacterium | reverse complement strand
TTATCAAAATTATAGACAGGAAACTTTCCTAACTGATTGTTGCCTTGAGACATGGTTCCATCACGGGCGATGGTGAGAGGCCCCTTCTCGGGATCGATCGTGATGGGGCCAGAATCCCCAAGAACAGTCAACCCCTGCTTGGTCACGAGGGTATTTTCAGAGTTAAATTGAAACTCACCATCACGAGTGTAGAGATTTTTACCGTCAGCTCCCTTGACCTGAAAGAAGCCGGGGCCATCAATCGCCAGATCCGTCCCCTTCCCAGTTTCCTTGATGTCACCGGGCGAAAAATTCACACTCGTTTTCTGCGTGGGCATTCCTCCCGTGTGGCGAGCAGCCGAAACACCATCGGGCGCATACTGGGGCTTCAGCTTTTCATCGGTTTCGACAGCGAAATTCAGAGATAGAAGCTTGCCATTTTTCTAACGTGGAAAGCGATGCCGCAGCGGTGTAAATTCCCTCGATCATAGTGCGTTTTACACAGCATCGAACGTGCCATCTCCTTTTACCTAGGGAAAATCGGGAGAAAATCGGAACCAGTAGGCATATTTTGCCTCAGTCCCAAAACAAACTCAAAGCTCCGGCGTGAGATTGATCTCTTGCGAAAAAGGAGTTTTTGGGAATAAATGGCGCTCGACCAATTTTCGTACGTTCCACATGAGCTTTTCCAGACAGTTTGATAAATCGCTTCGAGAGAAATCTCCGTTACTTCGGGGGTTTGAGCAATTGCTTGATCCGATGGAAAACGGGGCGCTGGAATCTCTGGCCGCACGATCGAGCGCGGTGACCCGACGGCATTTTGGAAAGACGATGCGGCTTTTCGCGCCCCTGTATCTCTCCAATGAATGCATAAACTCCTGCACGTATTGTGGTTTTTCACGCGAAAACGCGATTCAGCGCGTGACATTGGAGCTGGATCAAGTGGAGACCGAAGCCCGACACCTGACCGCCGAGGGCTTCCGAAACATTCTCCTCGTCGCTGGCGAGCATCCCAAATTTGTCTCCGGACCCTATTTAAGAATGTGCATCGAACGACTGCGTCCGCACATCCCCTCGCTTTCGATCGAAGTCGCGCCGATGGAAACAATCGACTACCTCCCCCTCGTCGGCGCCGGAGCGGAAGGGCTTGTTGTTTATCAAGAGACCTATCATCGCGAGACCTATGCCCAAGCGCATGTGAATGGGCCAAAAAAAGATTTCGACTGGCGGCTAGATTGCCCTGAACGCGGTCACGAAGCTGGCTTCCGCCGGATCGGCATCGGCGCGCTTTTCGGGCTTTGGGATTGGAAGTTTGAGGCGATTGCCCTCGCCGCTCATTTGGAATACCTGCAGAAAGTCTGCTGGAAGTCCCAACTCACCGTCAGCCTGCCCCGCCTCCGCCCTGCTGCTGGCGAATACGAACCTCAGCATCCGCTCGCCGATCGCGAATTCATTCAGCTGATCTGTGCGCTCCGGGTCACCTTTCCCACTGTGGGCATCGTTCTCAGCACACGGGAACCAGCCCCCCTGCGTGACTTACTGGCTCCGATGGGCATCACGATGATGAGTGCTGGGAGCCACACGGAACCTGGCGGCTACACCGGACAGGGCCGCGAAGCCCTGCATCTGACCGTCAAAGGAAAAATCGTTCCGGATAGCGGCGGCGATGCGGCCACGGAGCAATTCTCGATTTCCGATGACCGCGATGCGCGTAGCATTGAAAATCTCCTCACTCAACTCGGGCTGGATCCGGTTTGGAAGGATTGGGACAGCGCCATATTGGGAGCGGCATGATCGAGATTTTCATCAATGGAGAATGTCGCGCGCTCCCGACCATTCAAACGATCTCCGATGTCGTTGGCGCATTGAATCTCGTTCCCTCAATGATCCTCATCGAACACAATGGCAACGCACTCCGACGCAGCGAGTGGTCAAGCACTCCCGTGACGCACCACGATCGACTGGAGATCCTGCAGGTCGCTGCCGGCGGTTGAGGGGAGAATTGTTACAGATTCGTAACACTTCAAGGATTCCCGTAAGGCCTTGCACAGCGTGACTTGGTTCCGCACCCATGACAAAACGCTACCGTACGGGATGGATATCTGATGTCCA
>RFZT01000387.1 GCA_009920585.1 bacterium | reverse complement strand
TAGCCATTTCCAGTTCCAAAGGTTAGACTACTTGTTGTAAGAGAGGAGACTGATATGTTTGAACTATAGAAGCTTTGACTCTGTGCAGTTGAAAAAGAAGAGAGATTTGCTCCAAGAGTTGCTGTGCTTACATAGCCGGCAGTACCAAGGCCAACGACAGTTGAACCAATTTGACTCGTCAAATAGGAGGTACTAACTAAAGTAGCCAAGTTGGCTGTACTAATCAAATTGGCTAGATTAGCAGTTGAGACTAGATTTGCTAAATTTGCTGTAGAAACATGGTTTGCCAGATTAGCAGTGGAGACTAGATTTGCCAGATTAGCAGTGGAGACTAGATTTGCCAGATTGGCAGTGGAGACTAGATTTGCCAGATTGGCAGTGGAGACTAGATTTGCCAGATTAGCAGTAGAGACAAGATTTACTAAATTGGCTGTACTCACCAAACTTGATAAACTTACAGATTGATTTACATTCATTACAAACCAAACAGTTCCCTTCGAAATAAAAGTTACACTACCGTAGGGTGTATTTATCAAGTATTGGGTTTTACTACCTTCAAATGTATCTGAACCTGCTGCAGTTAATGTAATTGGATTTGTTGCAGCATTGCCTGTTTTGTCCTTAAATGTAATCACACGCCCTTGTCTTAGACTAGTCAATGGCATAGTGATTGTTTTCAAGGAGGTTGTATCAACACCTACAAAACTTGCCGTGGATGGCACAGACATCCTTCCCTTTTTTTACAACCGATAATATTTTACACGTTTTTACATATCTGCCATAATAAGTGTTAATGCATCTCCTAAATTTCCAGAAAAGGATGACGCTTGTGCTTGAACAGATGAAATAAAACCAACATTTGAAAGGGTTGATACATATCCAGTTGTACCAAGCCCAATGATACTCGAAGTAATTTGTGATGCAAAGTAGGAAGTACTTACTAAATTCACAAGATTTGCAGTTGACACCAAGTTATTAAGATTAGCTGTACTGATTAAATAGGCTAGATTAGCTGTACTGACTAAATTTGCTAAATTAGCAGTAGAGACTAGGGTAGCCAAGTTGGCAGTGGAGACTAGGTTAGCCAAGTTGGCAGTGGAGACAAATCCTCCAAGGCTTGGAATACTTGAAAGATAGCCAGCAGTACCAAGACCAATGACAGTGGAGCCAAGTTGTGTAGTCAAGTATGAGGTACTTACTAAATTAGCCAAGTTAGCAGTACTTACAATACCTGTGCCACTAATACCACCAGGTGTAAATCCTACAATGGTAGAGGCGTAAATAATACCAACACTCAGGCTATTCATCACCGTATTCGGTAAGAAAAGATAGCCACTTCCAGTGCCAAAGGTTAGACTGCTTGTTGTTAGCGAGGAGACTGAGATATTTGAACTGTAGAAGTTTTGACTCTGAGCCGTTGAAAAGGAGGATAGAGCAAATCCCAGAGTTGCTGTGCTAACATAGCCAGCTGTACCAAGACCTATTACAGTAGATGTGAGTTGTGTTGCTAAGTAGGATGTACTTACTAAGCCACTTAAGTTTGCGGTTGAGATTAGATTTGCTAGATTTGCAGTAGATACTAGATTGACAAGATTAGCTGTTGAGATTAAGTTCGCTAAATTTGCAGTTGAAACCAAGTTTACTAAGTTTGCTGTGCTCACATGTCCAGCCAAGTTGGCAGTCGAAACAATAGAGCCCCAAACAATTGTAGAGAGATATCCAGTAGTACCAAGGCCAATCACAGTGGATGTAACATTTGTTGCAAATCCAATACTTGATACAAAACCAGCAGTTCCAAGACCTACTACTGTACTTGTTAGTTCGGTTGGATCAATAAAACTGCTAATATATTGACTTAATCCAACTGATGTAGAAAGCAGTTGTGAACTACTGACATAACCCGCAGTTCCAAGGCCTATTACAGTAGAACCAATCTGGGTGGCAAAGTAAGATGTGCTAACTAAGGTAGCCAAGTTTGCAGTTGAGATTAAGTTTGCCAAATTAGCGGTTGAGACTAGATTAGCTAGATTAGCCGTGCTTACATGATTTGCCAAATTGGCAGTGGAGACCAAGTTTGCCAAATTGGCAGTGGAGACCA
>RFZT01000386.1 GCA_009920585.1 bacterium | reverse complement strand
GTGTGTTTTGAAATGAATCGGTGAGCTGGACATAATCTCCAACGACATTTTCATTGATGCTGCCCGAGGTAGAGTTAAGGTTCCAGACCTCGCCGAGAGTCTCGGTTTGCACAGTGTCGTTGTAGGGCAACAAGTTGTCTATACTGGAAAATGGGGAAATGCGAGCGGGTGTCCAGAACCCGTTTAGGTCTTTAAAATTAAAAGTTGGCGGCGGTTGCGTATAAGTGACAGTCCATTCATCAAAGGATCCGAAATTTGATTTTTCGATGGATTTGACCTCGAACGATTTAATGATCGAGCGCACTACAGTTGAGGGCGCTTTTAAACCCCCCTCGTTGAAATAACCCACAAGGTTACCAGAAAGCGGGGAGGCCTGAAGTGTCTCGAGGAAATTTCGCGAGAGAAGCTCGCTGCCGTCGTAGTTGTAAACTCGAGGGGTGTCTGTCGGCAAAATCGAAGTCTGCACGTTTTTTTTAGCGCAAAAAACCCAAATCAAACGGTCTACGGTGACTGGTTGAAAAGAAGGTATGTTATCAATAGCGGTCGACTCGCTTTGGCTCTCAATATCCCAAATGAAACTTTTTAAAGAATAAGTCGAAATGCAAGAGCTCAGATCCTGCTCGAATGTTTTTTTTCCGGTTGTGTTGACGCGCCCATACGCAGTGACGATGTATTCCGTCATGCCGTCATCGCGGGCTCGCTCCTGGACTTCGGGAAAGATTTTTAGGCCGTCGATGCACGGGGAGGAGTTGCCGTCAGGCATGTCGGACCCTACGGCAAGGATGGCTCGGTGGCTGGCCTTGAGAGCTGTGCGCCCGATGTAGGTCTGCGTGACGCGTACGAGCCCGCTTGTGAATGTATCCACAGCGCGCGGCTGCGGGACAAGGTCGGTGTTTTTTGTTAAGATGATCATGCGGAGAGGGCGGCGACGGGGAGTTTCGGTTCGATTTTGCCGACGAGTTCTTTGATGTCGGAGACGAGGGACTTGAGTTCGGAAAATATGCTGGTGTCGGGCTTGGGTGGCTCTGGCATGCTGGTCGAGCCTTTTCCGAAGTCCGGCAGTGAGTCGGTGAGGTTGAGCTTGAAGGGCTCGCTGAATGCGGACTTGGCGGCATTTTTGAGCGATTGGAGCGAGTCGGCGAAGGCGGCCATGTCGAACTTGGCCACGAGATCCACCGGCTTGGTGCTTAGGTCGGCGATGCTGGCCTTGGCGGATGTGGTATCGGCGGTGGTTTTGATTTCGGCCGTTTTGCCGTTGGCCTCGAGTATGCCGTGAACGGCTGCTTTCGCCTGGTCGAGGTATTCGGCACCCATGACTTTGGCTGTGACTTCTGCCGTGGCTCCATTTGCAAGATCCCGAATGCTGTCCTGATATTGTTTCAGATTTTCAAAACCATTCTCTTTAAGCTCTAGGAGCACCTCTTTTTTGGGAGCTATATTGTGCACCTGCGCGAGGGCGTCGTCCCAGTTGTCCGTCTTGGTGAGACGCATGGCTAGCTCGACTTGCGGCTTTGTCGGAAGGCTATTGAGGGCGAGTTGGAGGTTCTCGAGCGAGTCGGTGCCGGAGGCTTTGAAGGCGGCTTCGATGTTTTTATTGTCCATCAAAGCCAAAATCTTGCGGGCGTCGATAAGGTTGTCTTGGCCTGTGACCTTGAGTGCGACATCGATGGAGTGCGGGTCTGCGGTGGCGGAGTTGATCTCGGCGAGGAGGGTCTTAAATCGCTTGTCTTCGACCGTCGTGGTGACGGTAACGATGATATCTTTGCCGGTAAGAGAGTCGGTGATCTGCTTGGTGCGGAGCATGGCGTCGGCGAAGGCGTTGGCGTTGGCTTCGCCCATGCCTGACTCGGTGGCTTTTTTCCATGCGTCGAGCCATGCCTTTCGCTCTTCAAGGGCTTTTTGTTCGGCTTGGTTGCCTGTCGCTTTGGCTGTGGCGAGATCGAGCTCGTATTGGAGTTCCTTTTGTTTTTCGGCTTGGATTTTTCCCGTTGTATCGAGTTGGGTGTTGAGTTCCTGAGTGACTTTCTTGGCGCCTTCGGTGGCTGGGACCATGGCTGTCTCCATGGCTGTGCGCGTCTCTTTGCCGCTGGCCTCGATGGC
>RFZT01000385.1 GCA_009920585.1 bacterium | reverse complement strand
CACCGAGGAAGTCGTCATCACCTCGCTTTCGACAGACGGGACTGGCACATCCGGGGCGATCTCTTTTCCCAAGTGGCTCCTCCTCCAAGCCGTCGAAGAGATTTTAAAAGAGGGGCCAGACGGCAGGCAGTTGATGGGATTCCCAAGCTACGGAGCCACACACAGCCGCACTTGATTTTTTGACAACCGCGCCGAGGCATGGCGTCGAAATCAAGTCTCAGTAAAAACAGAAAACACGGTGGAGCTAGATCAGGCGCAGGGCGCAAGCCATCTTTGAAATCTGCGATCTCCCCGACAGCATTCGCCGCCTACGAAGCCGCACAGCGCACGAATATCCAACGCTCTTGGATCTACATGCCGACCACGAATCCGCGGTCAGAGCTCACGAACTACGACCGCACCGAGTTACTTCGCAAGGCGCATTGGATGTATAACAACGTCGGCATCGCCGCCCGCGCCATCGACGGTGTCGCCCGCTACTCCGCTCCACTCGTCCCGCAGGCACGGACATCCAACAGCGAGTTCAACCGCAAGGCAGAACAACTCTTTGAAGACGCATGTTGCACCGCCCCATTCGGATTCGACGCAGGCGCAGAAGTCAATTTCTACGAGGCGCAACCTTTCATCCTTCGCCAAGTTGCCCTCGATGGCGATTTCTACTGGCAGAAAATCCTAAGCAAAAACGGACGCGGCATGGTCCGCTTTGTTGGGGGGGAATCTGTCGGCAATTCCTCCAGCGTCGAAGATAAAAAAGGGTGGGTCGATGGCATCCTTCCAGACAAGTTTGGTCGCCCCATTGCTTTCAACGTCCTCGACCCCACCGACAGCTCAAAATCCACTATCGTGTCCGTTGACGATATGCACCAAGTTCGGCGCATGTATCGGCGTGGATACCTCCGCGCCCCGTCATGGCTAGCCCGCGCATCGAACCACCTCCAAGACATCAGCGAAATCCTGGCCTACGAGAAGGCCAGCTTCAAACTCAACAGCCAAGTCGCTTTCGTCATCACCTCGCCGGAGGCAGGGTCCATCGGACTCGGAGCGTCCCGCAGCAAGCAAAGTATCGGAGACGTGGGAAGCGTTACCGTTGATAATCTCTACAACGCCTCTGGCATTCCCCAGCTCAAGCCAGGCGAAAAGCTTGAGAGCTTTGCCAACCTCCATCCAAACACAAACTTTCAGAGCTTCCTTGATTACCTCATGCGGGACATCGCGTGGGGCATGGGGATTTCTCCCGAGCTTCTATGGGACATCTCCGGTGCCGGTGGAGCAAACACCCGATACCTCCTCGAAGACGCAAATATTTTTTTCAAGGAATGTCAGAGCGTCATCCGCGAACAATTCTGTCGGCCATTCTGGACCTTCTGGATTTGGAACGAAATCGAAAGCGGCAACCTGCCATATCCCGGCGATGATTGGTGGCGTGCCGATTGGATCGCACCCAAGCCACCAAGCGTGGATCTCGGGCGCGACGGCAAGCTCTACATCCAACTCGTCCAGTCCGGCCTCATGAGCCGCAAACGATACAACAACCTCATGGGCCTTGATGACGACCAAGAAGAAGATGACATGATCGCAGCCGCCAAGCGCCTCAAAGAAAAATGCGCCGCCGCTGGCCTCTCCGTGTCCGAAGTTATCCCACCGCTACCCGGTGCCGCGCCCATCGAAGCAGCACAGGAAGATTTGACACCAGCAGAAAATCAACCATGACACAGCTTTCATACTTCTCCCCTGCGACCGGCAGCGCGATAGATTCCAGCGTGCTTCGTGGTGTGAGCGTCATCACCGAAGGGCCAGCCCTCGGCCATGGTTTGCAGATCGACGCGACAACTCTCGCACAGGTGAAGACCTGCGCGGAATCTTTTGCTGACGGCCTCCGTGTCAAAATGGACCACGGCACAGGATTCTCCGAGATGGTCGGTGTCCTTCGCGCCTTCCGCATCGACGGCACCCAACTCCGCGCCGATCTCCACCTCATCAAATCCCACGTCGATTTCTCCAAGATTGTTGAAATGGCAGAGACCATGCCCGGCGCATTCGGCCTCTCGATTGTATTTTCAGGCACTCCACTGTCGGCTCTCAACACTGGTAATAAAGAAG
>RFZT01000384.1 GCA_009920585.1 bacterium | reverse complement strand
ACAGCCTCTTTCGTGGTGATTTTTTTCCACTTGTCTGTAACACTAAAGGGCTCATTCAAATTCAAGTCTACGCCCTCTCTTCCTACCACTTGGGCAGCCGTTGCTGAACCTCTCTTTGTTTGAATGGTTTGCTCCACTACTTTGCCGCCGCCAGCAAAGCGTGCATATACGTTTATTTTTGCGGTTTTGATGCGATTGCCACGGGCGCTGAATGAGAAGCTATACTTTTTACCTGCCTTGAATGGAACTGGGCCTGCGAGGACGAACGTGCCAGGAGTAAAAGACTGGCTGTCATTATCTTTGACTTTTGGTGCCCTATACGTCGGCGGATCCATCACAACATTTGTTTTTTTTGAGTATCCTAGATGAAGAAAGGAGGCCCCTTCGACAGGTTGGACACCAGGGATCGCGTCTGTTTTGACCACCCCACCGAAGGCTCCGACGTTTCCGGAGGATTCGCCTATTTGCACCAACCAACTAGCAGGCTTGGCAATATCGACAGACGTTGTCTCGAGCTTGACATCGCTGAGGGCCGCAAATTTCGGTTCCGTGGCTGTGCCGGTATTGAGGGCTATGGCTAGGCGACCGCTGGGCTTGCCTACCACGATGTCAAAAAGCTTGTCTCCATTAAAATCCGCGGTGGCAATCGTGGATATTCCCCCCGTATTGAGGAGGTTTGTCGCCTTGTAGATATCAAAAGGGTCGCGGGGTTTTTTGTCATCAATAGGCGGGACTCCCTGCGGTGGGGCGCCATCTTTTGTCAGGAAAGTGTGGAAGGGGATCGTATCCCCCGGCTTCCAAGGAGTGGCTGGGCTTAAATACACGGCGATGCGACCGCCGCGTTCGGTCACGAGAAGGTCTGGGTGGCCGTCCCCATTGTAGTCCACCACGCAGGGCGAGAGTTGCTCCATGCCCATCCCGCTGGCGAGCAGATGGCGGTCACTATCTTCAAATTTTGATATCGTGGCTGACTTATTAAGAAGAATGAAGATGCTGTTTGCCGAGTAGGAGCCTTCGCCGAAAATGACATCGATTTTACGATCATTATTCCAATCCACAACAAAGGGGGAGAGTGCCTGGGCTAAGAATGGGAAGGAACCGGTTTTAACAGGGGTGTCTTCAATTTTATCTGGCGCTTTAAAATCGGGTTTTTTCTCCGTTCCAGTATTGGGAAAGTAAAACATCCGGCCCTGTGCCGTGGTGGCAAGGAGATTGGACTTAGATCCGAAATTTCCATCATTGAAGAGAGAGATGCGCTGTCCCGTTTTAAAATAAATGGCGTTCATGTAGGCCAGATAAGGCGGATCCTGCGAAGTCACATACCTTGTGACTATAGGTGCCGGATAAAGATTGTAGCTTGTGGTCTCCGCAAAGGCGAATTTGGGTTCGGTCTTGGATCCGCTATTGAAATAAATGCGCAAAACTCCCAATCCATCCATCGCAGCGATATCGGGTAGACCGTCGGCATTCAAATCCGCCACACTCACCGAAAACGCCAGATTCTCATTGGAAAAGCCCCCATTGGCGCCGGGCACGGTCCCAGTCGCCGTATTAATGGTAGCGAAGCCCGTGCTATCCACACCCGCTCCGAGATCACGAGAGGGAGTGGACTCCTCAAAACCTCCGTTTGGGTAGGTGCCACCAAAAACGATCGCTTGGGTGATTGTAAAAAACAGGGCGACGACGAAGGCGCGTGCGGCGCCCATTTTAGGAAAGAGTAGTTTATTCATCAGAGGGATGTGGCCGATTTTGTCTTAGACTCCCAGCGGGTCAGTAAGTGGATAATCATATTAACGCCAAACTTAAAGCTGAGATCCAGCGCAGGGGGGTCGACATTGAAAATCAAGCGCCCCCTTTGATTCATGAGCGCTGGATTCTGCGCGAGATAGGGAGATTGGGGGTAAGGCCTCGTAGGATTTAAGCACTCTTCGTAAAGCTTTTTGCGGTCGGTATCGAGGGCAAATTGCCACATGTCTCCGTAATCGTTGGCGGTGTAGATGACGGCGATCTCACCGTAGATTTTCAGACAATAGACAGGCTCCTTGTAGAAATTCATGCCCGCAGGCACGTCCTTCACTTCAGGGTAGTAGGCATGGCCCGTGAAG
>RFZT01000383.1 GCA_009920585.1 bacterium | reverse complement strand
GAGGCGTTGGATGCCGTCCTTTGCAAGCTGGCTTGCGGGGTATTTTTTTCGGGCCTTCAGATACCAAGCCAGAGAGGATCCGGGTTGGCCTTTTTTCTCTAAATCACCGGCTTGGTTGAGGGATTGAACAAAGTCCGCCGCCTGCGTGGTGAGGTCGGCCCGGAGTTGGTTGAGCTCAGAATCATCTGGGAATTCTTTTTGTGCAATTTGCACACTTTCCCAAGCACCAGCAGGATCGCCTCGTTGGGAGATTTCCCGGGCCTTGATGATAGCGCCTTCGACTGTGGTCATCTGCTGAAGGACATCAGTGAGTTCCTTTTGCTTTTCTGGATAAAGGGCAGCCGCCGCGATGAATCGCATCTTATCATTGTAAATCTGACGGTAGTTTTTCTGGCTTTTGAGACGGTCAAAATCATTCATGGCCTGTTGCTGGATATCCGTTTGATTGGAGATCGTGGTGCCAACTTCTGCGAGTGCGGGATTTCTAGGCCAGATTTCGGCGGCGGAGCGGAGTTCCTTTTCCATCGCGGATTTGTCGCCGGATACCGCCGCATTGCGAGCTTTGGCGAGGTGCATGCTACTGATTGATTTGGCGGTTTCAATTTTAGCAAGGGGTTTGCTTGGGTCGAAATCCTTCGCGAGGCCTTCGATTTCATTCACCAATTTCTCCGCACGAGTGAGATCATTGACTTCGAGGGCAGCAAGCAGTTCATTGCTTTTTTGGGTGAACTCCAGCGCCCTCCGTTTGTCATCCCGAGAAAGAAGTCGAACGCTGGGCATATATTCGCCCAAAGCGAAGGTTTCTTGCAGTCGCTCGGTGGCGCTTTGTAATTCGCCTTGTTCAAGTAGGAATTTGTAGGCCTCTACTCCTTCATTCACATCGCGAATGGCTTCATTTGCGAGTGCGTCTATCTGGCTCAGCGAGCTGATGAGCTTGCTCAAGCTCTGAGCGGCGGAAGCGGCTCCGCCCGCCAGGCTCTCAATGCCGAGGTTTTCTAACCCCATCTTCATGCCTTTGGCCGAAAGAGAGTTGCCTGTTCGTTGGGGAGCATTACCGTTGTAAACATTGACATTCGTGCCCTTATCACCCGCGCCGGCTCCGCCTCCGGCATTATTGTCCATCACCCCCTCAGAAGCCGATACTTGGGGGTTAAATTCGGCGCTGAATTTGGCCTGTCCCGCATCCTTGTTTGTGGGGAGGGAGTTAACCATCTTTTTATATATGTCGATCGAGTTGTCGCCGTCCGAGTAAATAGCTCTGTAAAATCGGTTGGCGATAATCACATGCTCAAATCGGCGAGTAGCAAGGAACTGCATCATGAGAGCTTGGAAGTGCCCTTTGGTGCTCATTTCCGTGAGTCCGATCCGAATTTTGTTGTTTTCAATCGTCTGGCCGACTTCGGATAATTGCCGTTTTGCGGTTGCCATTCGCGCTTCACGCTCGATCTTCTGATTTTCTTGAAGCACAGGGGAATCCTTCTGGCTTGTTGGGCCGAGGGAGGAGTTTTTAGCCGCCATCTGGTTATTCCACTCCGCGGTCGAGCGCTGCTTTTCCAGGAGGACATTTTCGCGCTTGAGCTTTTCTATAGTTGCTAAGCTGGTGTTTGACGCGTAGATGGAATCGGAGAGAGTGCGGCAGAGATTGGCATCTTCCTTGTACTCGGAGGCCTTTTTGAGAAGCGCAAATGCGGCATCTTGGTTTTGTTTCGTAGCCTTGCCAGGAGAAATAAGGTCGAGTATCCGGTCAATGGTTTGCCGGTAAGTACGATCGGACTCGGTGGTGGCTGCTGACGTATTGAGAAATTTTTCAAACCTAGCCCGGAGAATGCGATTGTTATTTATGTTCCAGAGCTTGCCATCGTAGCTCATGACTTCGCTGCCGGGATCGAAGGAGGGAACGTCGCGGCCAATGAAGCCCTCGTTCGCCTGGGGTGGTCTGGCTCCCCCAGTGGCCGCTTTGGAGTCACCCGCACCCGGAGGCACGTCTTGAGAAAGAGCGGTCAAGCAACCCAAGAAATAGGCCGCCGGAATGATAAGAAAACTTTTCATGATTTGCTGACCTTTTTGGTGCGGAGGATGCCCTTTTCATCGACTTCCACGACGAAAATGAG
>RFZT01000382.1 GCA_009920585.1 bacterium | reverse complement strand
GATTTTGACCCCGCAGATCCCATCACTGCAGATGACGAGGCGCGGATTCGGACGAAGAATGCGACGCTGCTGGCGGATCTCGCAGCATGTGACGGTGGAGTGTGTGCCACGCGGTTTCAGTATGAGCAATTTCCTGTGCACCTCCGCTCGAATCTCGTGATCTGTCACGAGGGGATTGATACGAATTTTTTCAAACCTAACCCCGGTGGGAAGCTGGTGCTGGCGAATGGTAAACTTGACCTCTCTGAGGTGGATGAAATCGTGACCTACGCCACTCGCGGCATGGAACCTTATCGCGGTTTCCCTCAGTTCATCGAGGCGGCGCACCTGCTTCAAAAGGCGCGTCCGAATGCCCATGTTGTGGTTGCTGGTGATAACCGTGTCGCCTACGGCAAGCAGGCTCCAGGCGGTAAAACATGGAAGGATATGTACATGGAAAAATTCCCGCTCGATCCAGCTCGCACGCACTTTGTTGGATCGTTGCCTTATGGTGAGTACGTCAAGCTGCTCCAATGCACAAAGGCTCACATCTACCTGACGCGGCCATTTGTTTTATCTTGGTCGATGCTTGAAGCGATGGCTTGCGGCGCGCTTGTCGTGGCGTCGGATACGCCACCAGTACAGGAAGTGATCACCGATGGGATCAACGGGCTGATGGTGGACTTTTTCAAGCCTGACCAACTGGCAGCCTCGCTCGATCGCGTGTTGGCGCAACCGAAACAATTTGACCAAATGCGGGAAAAGGCGAGGGAGACCGTCGTTGCGAAATACGACATGACATCCTGCTTGAAACATAAGCTGGCTTGGCTCTCAGGGTTGATGAATGCTCGGCGGTAGGATTGACCACAGAGACCACAGAGCTTTGATGATTAGAGATGAAATTTTTGAGACTGTGTGGCTCAGTTTTCCCTCCGAGGCCTCCGTGTTCTCCGTGTTTAAAATAACATGAGAATCCTTGTTACCATTCCTCACTTCCACAATCCTAAGGGTGGGGGGGCGTATGGTTCGACTGGCGCGGAAAGCGCTCGCCGCACGGAGGCTTTGTCGAAAGCGATCGCTGGACTGCATCAGAACCTCGGACCTCGCCAAGCGTTTCTGTATTGCCTCCACGAGTCGGTACCAGGCCGCGGCAATGGTCGTCTTTTGAAAGTGAATAGCCAAGCGGCGGATGCGCTGGATATTGCCGTGTGCACGGTCGGTGACTCGCACTTAATCAATAACCTCACCGTGCCACGCGGCATGTATCATCATCAATCCGTGAAGGCCGACCCGATGAAGATCGGCTTTGCCTGCCATCAGGTACTTCTGGCCCATCTTGGGAAATACGACTTCTATTGCTATCTGGAAGATGATTTACTGATCCAAGATCCTTTTTTTTTCCAAAAACTGGAGTGGTTCGCACGCGCCTTCGGCGACGAAACTCTACTTCTGCCCCATCGATATGAAACCGCGGTTAACGAAGCTCTGCACAAACTCTACATCGACGGACCTGTGCGACCTGATTTCACCGCCAAGTGGCAGGATGTGAGTGACCGGCGTGAATTAAATTCGGAATATCTCGGCAAGCCGATCTCCTTTGAGCGATGGGCGAACCCTCATTCTGGATGTTTTTTTCTCAATGCCAGCCAGATGGAACGCTGGTCTAAATCACCCGCCTTTCAAGATGGGGACTGTAGCTTTGCAGGCCCACTGGAGAGTGCCGCCTCACTAGGCATTATGAAGACATTTCGCATTTACAAGCCCTCCATGGCGGACGCCGGTTTCTTTGAAATCCAGCACCTCCACAACCGCTACCTAGGTGAAGCCTTGAAAACATCGTGATTGCATAATAGGGTTTTGGCCCCACAAAGAAGAATGGATCAGATGACACAAAAATCGGGAGCAACTATCGAGGTCGCGGAGCTCGGCGGATATAGGCTTTGGAAGGCCTTGCTCAGGGCGCGCCTTCTTGATGAAGCGAGCGCAAGCTTCACTCCGGACCCCGAGGACGTCGATTCGGCTTGGCAAGGTTTTTGCAAAAAATTCCAAGTCGACCCCTCAACCTCCCTTCCCGTCCCTCCGGACTACATCGGATGCCCTCCAGAGCTCTTAAAATCCGCGATCGAACGGGAGTCACGCACCGCTCTTTGG
>RFZT01000381.1 GCA_009920585.1 bacterium | reverse complement strand
AGGAACCGAAGGCGCCCAAGGAACCGAAGGCTGCCAAGGCACCGAAGTCAGTGGTCGATGCGCGAGTCACCAAGAAGGTGCGTGACCTCCTCCACGAGTGGGGTCTCGACGAGAGCGCTCTGGAGGGCGTCCAGCCGACCGCCTACAAGGGCGCCAAGTTCGGAGTGGGCGACATCGCTCACCTCGAGCCGGGGCTTGCGACCGGTGGCAAGAAGAAGGCTTCCGGCAAGGGCAGGGCGTCCTCGTCGGCGAGCGCACCGAGCGCACCGAGCGAGAGCTCGGAATCGGACTCGGACGAGTCCGACACCGAGGAGCAGGACGACGACTTCGACCCGTTCGACGCCCTCAAGAAGGACTAGGCAGCGTCACACAGAAAAACCAAAAAACCCCAAAAAAACAGCATGCGGCAGTCACCCTTCGGGGTGGCGTAAGTCCATTCCAGCGCGCTGCGCCGATTGCTAAAATTTACCCAGCGTAGGCAAATCTAGCTTCTTTTAGATTGGGGAGACCCATAGAATCAACAGCGACTATGCCACAGCTCTGCGAGCTCACCGACGAGCAGTTCGAGGAGATGATGTCCATCCGCGACGACCTCATGGCGCTGACAGGCGTCGAGCCTAAGGTGCTTATCGACCTCTGCGAGGTGCTCAAGAAGCGTGGTGTCAGCGTTCAGCAGATGGCTGACGCTCTGGCGCCACCCAAGCCCAAGCCGAAGCCCAAGCGTCGCCCGTTGTGCAGCATGCTCATCTATACCGGTCACCGCATGGTCAGTCCCAAGTTCCTGACAGCGGTCGAGGAGCGCGAGCTTACGGACGCTGGTATCCCGCTTCCCCAGCCACGCCTCGAGGAGGTCTGGCGGGGGTGCAAGAACTACTGCGCCAAGGACTTGGACATCTGCGCGGTTCACAAGAAGACGCGGATGCTCGAGATGCGCAAGGCGGCCACGGTCATCCAGAGCTTCGTTAGGATGTGGCGGGCGAAGAAACTCGTGGCGGGGCTCAGTCTGATCTTCGGCCAGGGTCGCAATCGGGACGCGTTCCTGGTCGTCCTGAACAAGGCGCGGGAAGGTCTGGATGAGACGCTCAAGGTTAAGATGGAGCACCGTACGGCCGTCAAGCGCGCCGGCTACTGTTCCTTTGGACCGCGGTGTCAGATGTGCCCACAGTCCTGGCACTACCTACCGTGTTTCATCGGAGGCTGTAAGCACTGCTCGGGATCGCGGCGCTATTAGAAAACCCCCAAAAAAACAGCATGCCGGCAGCGCCCTTCGGGGCGCATAAGTCCATTGCGAGATTGCGAGAAACCATGAGCGGTCACTGGTGGCACCCGGAGCCCAGAGTGTACTTCCACATCTACCAACTCGAGCCTGTGTATGAGCGCCTGCCATACCGCGCCCCCGGTACACCAGAGGGTGAACGGGTGGCTATCGAGCACACCGAGTGGTTGGCCAAGGTCGCGTTCGGGCTGGGGCGCAAAGCTCTATATGTCCTCGTCAAGGTCTCCGAGTTCGACGTACAGGGGCACATCGCACTACGTCACGAGGCTATACTGACTAGCTGGAACGAACCGGTATACGAACCTGGTATAGACTACCCTCAGGTGCCGCTTCAAGATCTTCGCTACGAACTGATGTCCCCACCAGATGAAATCGAGGACGACATAGATAAACTGCTGGAGACCATGATAGACTGGGAAGGCTTTGTCCTCCCGGCCTCAACAGCTTAAAAAAACCCAAAAAAAAGGCGAGACGCTCCTTCGGGAGCGCATTCGCCGCATCGAGAATCATGGACGACTTCCTTCGCATGCGCCGCCTCTTCGAGCAGATGATGATGGCCAATGAGAAGGCACTTCGCGCAAACGAGCGGGCTGTTCAAATTTTGAGGTCTCGACGCTCGGCGAAGCTTCAGCGCGCAAGAAATTCTGAGGTCCTCTACAACTCTCCAAGACTCATCCGCGCTGTGGGGAGCAACTTTCGGCGGAGGTAAGTAAATTTCACATCTCACATTTCTAACTAAAATCCAAAAAAAAAGAGAGACAGCTCCTTCGGGAGTCTGTTCTCCATTTTGGGCTTGTACCCGTGGCTGCTTAAAAAGTTCAAAATCGAGAACACGTCTCGGATAGGCCTATCCGA
>RFZT01000039.1 GCA_009920585.1 bacterium | reverse complement strand
CATTGAGGTGGGAAGGTTTTTTAACGATAGAATAGAAGCCGATATTTGATGCGATCCACATGGTGAAAATATAGCTCTTTCGGGGTAATTTTCGCAGAGAAATAGTTTCATTTTAGGAAGATTTATTTGTTGCAAAAAAGGGTTCTTGAAAGGCTGTTTTGAGTCACAAAAGAGTTTTGCATGTGCCCCGCAAAGCAAGGCAGAAAGGGACTCTGCGGGTGTCGGTTGTTTTCTGAATTTCAAGAAAGAGGCCCTCGGAGCATGAGAGAAAATCAAGCGCAAAATATGCCGCATGCATCACATTCTGGTGGCCGATAATTGCTGGCAAAAATAGCGCACTGAAAGTCGGGAATGGAGAAAAAATCGAGCAATATTTTTGTGACAATTCCTGACAAACTTTTCCCAATAACCCCAAACTTATACAAACTCGCTGGTTTTGAAGTGAAACCCGCAGAGCTAGGTTTTAAGCGGTTTCCCGAGGTGAGAGCGGGGAGGGGAAGATGGTGCGCGATGCAGGGTTCGAACCTGCGACTTCTTGCGTGTGAAGCAAGCGCTCTACCACTGAGCTAATCGCGCTAATAACCTAAAATAGAATGGTTTGAAAATGGAGCGGTTTGATTATTTCGAAGCTTTGTCACTTGGTTTTGTAACCGAGATTGAAAGCCCCAGCTCCGAATTTCTTGTGTCATGCTAAAACCTCCAATGACATCGTCAAGTAGAATGGCGGAAATGTCAGCCCGAATGCAGCAGATTTAACCACAACCGACCAAAGGGAGATAGATTGCCGAAGGCAACTCCGTAGGAGTGAACGCAGTGAATCAAAGGACACAACCGAGAAAGCTGGGAGCTTTTCCTATAAATCCTTTACATCCTGTCATCCTGTCTAAAAATCCGTTTTCGGGTTCATGGGGCTGAGGTGGGAGTTGGCACCCTAAAAGAAAAACCCAAGGCGGTGCTGGAGCACCTGCCTTGGGTTTTTGGGTTAGATTTCTCGACGTTAGGTTATTGGCAAGCTTCGCATTCGCCGCCGTTGCGCATGGCTTCGATCGAGCAGGCCATTTTTTGCTCTTCGGTGAATTCGGCTTTGGGCCCTGCGACGACGCCGCGGAGTTCCTTTTTCACATTGGTGGTTGGGCCTTCGATGCTGGACGCACCAAGCGTGCGGAGGTAGTAGGTCGTTTTGAGACCTGTGTGCCAGGCGCGTCGATACATGCGGCTCGTGACTTTGAGGTCAGGCTCGCCAATGAAGAGGTTGACGGACTGCGACTGGTCGATCCACTTCTGGCGCCGCGCGGCGGCATCGATGACGAAGTCGAATGGGATCGTAAAGACGGTCCGATACTTCTCGCGGAGAGAATTTGGGATATTCTCGATGTTGCCGAGTTCACCCTCGAAGTATTTGATTTGCTCGAGCATCTGGCTGTCCCATTTGCCGATCTTTTTGAGATCCTGAACAAGCTCTGTGCAGAGGATGGTGAATTTGCCACCGAGGTTCTCTTTTGCGTAGAGGTTTTTGTAGTTGGGCTCGATGCACGGCGTGGTTCCCATGATGTTGGAAATCGTCGCTGTGGGCGCGATGGCCAACACGTTCGAGTTCCGCATCCCGTGGGTTTTGATTTTCTCACGAACAGGGGTCCAATCCATCTGTCCACCGCGTGGCACGTCGATTTTGACTCCGCGTTCCCGCTCGAGGATGTCGATGCTGTCTTGGGGCAGGATGCCCCGATCCCACTTTGAGCCGCGATAGCTGCTGTAGGCGCCGCGCTCCGCAGCAAGGTCGCTCGAGGCAGAGTAGGCGTGGTAGGCGATGGCTTCCATGAACTCGTCGTTGAATTCGACGGCTTCCTTGGAGGCAAATCCGATGCCACGCTTGAAGAGGGCATTTTGGAGGCCCATGATGCCGAGGCCGATCGGACGGTGGCGCAGGTTGGAGCGCTTGGCGGCTTCGGTCGGATAGAAGTTGATGTCGATCACGTTGTCTAATGCGCGGATGGCGACTTGGATTGTCTCGCGGAGCATGTCGTGGTCGAGGGACCCATCGGCGCGCAAGTGCGAGTCGAGTACGACGGAGCCCAAGTTGCAGACAGCGGTTTCATCCTCACTGGTATTGAGGGTGATCTCGGTGCAGAGATTCGAGGAGTGGATGACGCCAACGTGATCCTGTGGGCTGCGAAGGTTGCAGGGATCCTTGAATGTGATCCACGGATGCCCTGTCTCGAGGAGCATCTTGAGCATCTCTTTCCAGACTTCGATGGCTGGAATCTCCTTTGAGCTGATCTTGCCTTCTTTGGCGAGGCCTTCGTAATAGGTGTAGCGCTCTTCGAATTTTCGTCCGTATGTCTCATGGAGATCGGGAACTTCATTTGAACGGAAGAGGGTCCAGTTTTCACGGGCCTCCATGCGCTTCATGAACAAATCAGGAACCCAGTTCGCGGTATTCAGATCGTGAGTGCGGCGGCGGTCATCGCCTGTATTGCGGCGGAGTTGGAGGAAGTCCTCCATGTCGTTGTGCCATGTTTCCAGATAGGCGCAACCTGATCCGCGACGCTTGCCGCCTTGGTTGACGGCTACGAGTTGATCGTTGTGTAGCTTGAGGAAGGGGATCACGCCTTGGCTTTCGCCGTTCGTGCCCTTGATGTAGCTGCCAGTGCCGCGAACGGTCGTCCACGATCCACCGAGTCCACCGGCCCATTTAGACAAATAGGCATTTTCCGCGATGCCGCGTTGCATAATGGATTCGATCGAATCATCGACCTTGTAGAGGTAGCAGCTCGAAAGTTGGCTGTGCAGTGTGCCGGAATTGAAGAGCGTGGGCGTGCTCGAGCAAAAGCGGCGACTTTTATAGAGATTGTAAAGACGGATGACCCAGTCCTCGCGGTTGCCGGGTTCTTCGAGGAAGAGACCCATGGCCACACGCATCCAGAAAAACTGGGGCGTTTCGAGGCGGCGGGCCTGCTTGCGTGTCTTATCTACGATCAGGTAGCGATCATAGAGGGTCTGAATGCCGAGGAAGTCGAAGTCCATGTCGGCCGATGGGTCGATGGCATTGGCGAGCGCGTCGATGTCGTAGCTGAGCATCTTAGGCGTCAGGCGCTCAATCGTGACGCCAGAGCGAAGGTAGCTCTTGAAGGCCTTGCGATGAGCCTCGCGGAGACCCTCGATGCCGTCGCGCATGATCTTCCAATCCAGCACCTCTTCGTAAATGTAGGAGAGCATGATGCGGGCGGCGAACTTTGCAAAATCCGCATCGCGCTCGATGAGTGTGCGTGCATTGAGGATGATCGTGCTCTTGAGGATGTCCTCATCGACTTCTGTGGCGAGCGAACGGCGAAGTTCGCGTTCGATTTGGAGTTGGTCGAGGTTCAAATCGAGGCCAATCATGGCAAATTGGATGCGGCGCTTGAGTTCGGAACCATCCCAGAAAACGGTCTGTCCATCACGTTGAGTGACGACGATGAGCGAGTCTTGGGTTTCTTTGGCCTCGGATTCTGGTGCGGCATGGATTGCAGCATCCTCGCGGTGGCGGCTACGTTGGGCGCGGTAGAGGATGTAGCTTTCGGCGACCTTATAGAAACCTTGACGCATCAATTCTTCCTGAACGATGTCTTGCACGTCCTCGATGTGAACGAAGGCGCTGTCACGAAGGCGTACACGCTCCGTCACTCCACGAGCGATCAAGATGGCGCCTTCCGCATTTTCCTTCATCGACAAGAAAGCTTGGCGGCAGGCTTCCTCGATCTTGGATGGCATCCAGGGGACCACGTTGCCATTTCGGCGAATGAGCCGCACGTTGATCGGGGCTGCTTCTGGATAGGCGTTCTGATTCGAAGACGAGCGGACGGAGCGCTTAAAAACAAGGCTCTTGGCCACATCGTGGGCATCGTTGTCGATGAGAGCTTTTTCGATCAACAAGGAAAGATCGTGCTCGGAGAGCCTGAGCCCCCCCGTCTCGCGGGCTTGCTCGACAAGCCGCGCGGCGACTGAATGGGCCACACTGGCGACGAAGCCGCGATTCTCCTCATTGAAGATGTTTTTTTCTTCGCGTGAGAGGAGGAGATCCGTGAGAGCTTGGCCGATTTCGTCGGCGACCTTCGAGAGATCAAATCCCGTTTCTTCGCCGGTGCTGCGTGTGACAGTGATGCCAGGGTGCGAGAGGGCATCGAGGCTGAGTGAATCGCGCCAAGAGTATTCTGGCTTTTGGTCGCGTGGAGTCGTAACGAGGCGCTTGAGCGCCAGATCTTCATCAAATGACAGGAGACGAGGCATTGGTATTGTTGTGGTTCAGGGGTTGGAAGATTAAAGGTCGTCGTCGTTGACGCCCGCGAGATCGAGTCCGCGGCGGTATTCCGTGACTCGGCCTTCGAAGAAGTTGGTTTCCTTTTTGATTTCCATCATCTCGGAGAGCCAAGGGAGCGGGTTAGTGAGTTCCCTATGGAATGGCTCGAGGCCGACACCGACCAAGCGACGATCACCAATGAAGTCGATGTAACTGCAGAACTCGTCAGCGGTGAGGCCCACGGCAGCCACGGGGAGGCAATCGCGGATGAATTGCTTCTCAAGAGTGATAGCCTCGGCCATCGTTTGGCGGAGTTCCTCACGGAAGGCTTCGGTCCAGATTTCGGGGTTCTCATCGACGAGGTCCTGGAATAACTGGCGGAGCAGTTCAATGTGGTTCGACTCGTCGCGAAGGGTGTAGCTGAACATCTGGCCGATACCGGGGAATTTGTTTTGGCGGTAGAGCGCGAGGATCATCCCGAACAAACCGTAGAATTGCGTACCTTCCATGCACTGACCGAAAAGGAAGATGTTTTTTGCAATAGCAAATTTGTTTTCCAAAAGCGTGAGATCCATATCACGTCGGAGTGCGCGGCTATTGCTGACGACAAAATCCGTTTTGTTTTTGATCGTCTTCACATCCTCAAACATGGCTTCGCATTCGTGCGGGTTGATGCCAAGCGAGCTGATCATATAGACGAGCGAATCCGCGTGGATGTTTTCCTCTTGGGCGTGACGACCGAGTACCAGCTTGAGTTCAGGAGCCGTGACCGCTTCACGGATCACATGCAAAATGTTGTCGCCCACGATGCCTTCCGCTGCGGAAAAATAGCCGATTCCCATCTTGATAATCCAGCGATCCACATCGGAAATAAACCCGCTCGTATCCCTCCAATGCTCGCAATCCTTCTGCATCTGGATGTCTTCTGGCTCCCAATGGTTCGCCTTCATCTTTTTGTAGATGTCGTAGGCCCATGTGTATTTTAGCGGAAGCATATTGAAGAACATCGTCTGCCTTCCATTGATGACGCGCTTCGCTGACAGAGCGGCTTCGGCTTTGTCGCGGTCGAGGATGAATTGTCTATCACCGAGTGTGATTGTCGTTGTGGCCATGATTTATACTTGGATTGGTGTGTTGAAGCGGATGTATCGGAAATGAAGCGGAGACTTAATTTCGTCTGTTGATACGTTCGTGGATTTTCCAAGGGTTGCAAAATATGTCAAAATAAATCACCATGTTGTGGTAAAAAAAATCAAAACCACCATATATTGGGGTTTGCCCATAAGCATAAATCGGGCCAACTTTTTAAAAAATCGTCGCTGTTTTTGAACGTATTAGCGATTTCCCCAGCTCAAAACCGAGTTTTGCTTGCGAAAAAGAGAGCCTTTTTTTAACAATCCGCTTGGTTTTTTTCAAATTCGGGTAGTTCGTTTATTTATGGCGCACAAAAAACGACACGAAGCGATTTGGTGTTGTAGATCGTTTTTTTAGTTTTTGATCTCAAGGAGCGACATTTCATGAGAGGAATTCAAGATCGCGACACTCGATTTGTTTTATCAGCATCGCCAAAGCCCCGCCTTAAACTTTATGACATCGCCAATATGCAATGAATTTCAGCTTCGCTCCGCGTGGCTTGCAGGCAAGCGGATCAGCCCCTTTTTGAAATAACAAATGGAGCGCCTCATTATCATTGGCGGGGGGATCATCGGTTTAGCCACCGCTCTTCAAGCCTCTCGGCAAAAGGTGGCGAGGGAGATCATCGTGCTGGAAAAAGACCCGCAGACCGGTGGACACCAGAGCAGTCACAACTCCGGAGTGTTGCATTGCGGGCTCTACTACAAACCCGGCTCGCTCAAAGCCAGACTCGCTGTGGAAGGCATTCGGGCAATGGTGGACTTCTGCAAGGAGCACGACATTCCACATGATATTTGCGGAAAGATTGTGCTCGCCGTCGATGAGTCGGAGGTGGCGCGTTTGCGTGATTTGCAAGCCCGCGGAACAGCGAACGGCCTGCGTGGACTGCAAAGGCTCGAGGGGGCAGCGATTCAAGAAATCGAGCCCCATGCAGTCGGTCTTGCTGCTTTGCGCGTGCCTGAGGAGGGTATTGTGGACTACGCCGCCGTGATGCGAAAGATGGTGGAATTAATTCGCTCCGCAGGGCATCAGGTCCGGACGAGTGCTCCCGCATTGAGGATACGAACGAGCGGCAGTCAGCAAATAGTGTCCACTCCTCAGGAGGATATAGCTGCCGACTTCGTCATCAATTGTGCCGGACTTCATTGCGATCGCGTGGCCAAATCGGCCGGCCTCCAGCCCGATTCCAGCATCGTCCCATTTCGTGGTGATTATTGGAAACTGGCTCCGAGCGGCGAGCACCTCGTGCGGCATTTGATTTATCCTGTACCGGATCCCACGCTGCCATTTTTAGGTGTCCACTTCACCCGGATGATTGGCGGCGGCATTGAAGCTGGGCCGAATGCCGTGCTCGCCTTCAAGCGGGAAGGGTATCAACGTACGGATTTCTCACTCCAAGATGCTTGGGAGACTCTGACATTTCCTGGCCTCTACCGATTTCTGAAAAAATATCCAGGCACGACATGGAGCGAGTTGCGAAACTCGTTTAGCAAAGTCGTTTTTCTCAAAAACCTTCAGCGCCTGATTCCTGATATTCGCATGGAGCATATCTCTCGCGAGGGGGGAAGCGGAGTAAGAGCCCAAGCCATTCATCGTGATGGTTCGCTTCTGATGGATTTTTCCCTTGAGCAAAAGCCCGGCCAGATCCACCTCCTCAACGCCCCATCGCCCGGAGCCACTGCCTCGCTAGCAATCGGCAACTACCTCATTGCTCAAATGCAAGGCACATCACCAAACGCTTGTTAAAAAAGAAACGCCTAATTCGCCCAAGTGCTCTGCACAAGATTAACCCGCCCCCTGTTGCAGTATATGCGCCTCGCCGATAATTAAGCTCTTCACATATGCCACAAGATATAACGTCCATTGAAGAGTGTTTAATTGAGCCAATCGCGTCCTCTCCGCCGAATGAGGATGAGGCTCGTGCTTGCAGAGCATCGCAAACACTTTCTGATCTTGAATTGGCGCAGGATTGCCGGACTGAGCCGGAATGGCTTTCCAGGGCTTCGCGCTCTATCGATCCCGTCATTCTTGCCGCGATAGCGCGGAATCCGAACACACCGAAGCCCGTTCTTTTTCGCTTGTGGGCGAAGTTTCCCGAGGCCGTGATCGAAAATCCCGTTCTCACATTGTGGGAATTCACTTCCAACGGGCCTTTAATGGCAGGGATTCGAAGGGAAGTGATTGTTTCACTTTACGAAGCTTTTTTAAAGACACCTGGCTTGGTTTTTCCAGAAACCCTTCTTCCGGTCGATTGGCGTATTGATTTTCTCAAAAAATGGCCGCACCAATCGAACCTACCGCTCCATTATTTTCTCCGCGATCCGAGTGAGAAAGTGAGGTTGGTATTTCTTGAGCATACCCTCCCATCGAAGTTCGCGCACGCTGGTTCGGAGAGTTTTCCTATCGAGTCCTTGGATAATCTCCTCGCTGATGCTTCGCCAGCGATTTGGAAGGCATTCCTTTCCGCCGTCACAAACAAATGGATCGGTCCTCAAACTGAGAATCTGAGTTTTTGGCATGAGACGGCGCGCCGCCTGCATTCCTTTCGGTGGCGTGGGGTAAATGCGAGTCTTTCCCTTTGGGAGAGTCTTCCCGTGGACTTGATTGAGGCTATATCAGTGAGGGCTAAACCTGGCACTCTTGCCAATCTGGCAGCGCTTCCGAATTGTCCTCGCTCGTTGCACGAGCGTCTTTCTAGCAATGATTTTGTCGAGGTCCGGGCCGCAGTGGCTCGATTTACGCCGTTTCTCGATTTGCACGATCGTTTTTTAAGCGATCCCAGTATCAAAGTTCGTGCAGGGCTAGCCGCCTCGCAGCACATCGCAGATGACATTCAACGTCGACTTATCTTTCCCAAGAATGCCGATATTCACCTCTCGCTTTTGAATAATCCTCGGGCCCTGCCAGAAGTGCTGAAAATTTTGTCCGAGTTACCCAACGTGGATATCAAAAGTAAACTTTTGGTGCACCCCAATCTGCCGCGTGACGTTTTTGATGAATTTATCAAACTGGGTCCGAAGCATGGCATCTATCAAGGGCAACTCGCTTCAAAACGAGAACTCCTCACCCCCGAACTCTACTATCGCCACAAGCATAGCTTCGATACCTGCGTCCTTGTTGCCTATGCCAGCCTCCCTCATACCCCAGTTGAGATTCTCACTGAATTAGCCTGCCATCCTGAGTTGGAGATTCGCAAAGCCGTCGATCAACTCATCTACCATAGGGAGACACGCGCAAGACGGATTTCTGACGCCGATGCCATCATGATTATCGATGCCGTCTTGAATCATCCCGATACCACCGACACCCACCCTCTTTTACGATCCACCAGTATGAGCACGGCTCAGGCTATAAGGATTTTTGAAACTCCCCAATTCAATGACGAATTGCGATACGCCAGTGTTCTCGAACGTTTGAAGTTATACCGCCGGGAGTCCCGATATGTCGAATACACCGAACTCTACCGCAAAATCGCCGCCCCCTTGGAGCCCATGCTGGCTCACTTTTCCCAGCGCAACCTCCGCTGGATCACCTCCTATAATGAAGTGCCCACAAAAATCAGGGAATTGCTCATGAACCATCCCGATAGTGAAGTCCGTGTGAGCACACGTGCCCACAGTCGCCCGATTCCGCTCGGAGCTATTATCGATGCCTATCCCGAAGCTTTTTTACCCAATGAAATTCCCTGCGTGAACGCGACACCACGTGAAATCCTCGAAAAACTATCCTACTCATCCCACACGCTACTTGCACTGAATGCGCAACGCTGCCTAGCCGAGCCCCAATCCACTTGGGAAAAGTCTGTTGGAAGATACCCGAAATCACGCGTTTGATGGATATTTTGGCCCTTCCGAATTAATCGTTCTCTTGGGGCCCAGAAGCTCACTTCGATGAAGCCCTTGACAACAGGTTTCAAATGTCTTTCGGCTTAATGGTTCTGTGGGGGTCAAAAATCACATGAATACATACAGTTTTGATAACAACGACATCCAAAAGCTCCTGTGGCGATCTGCAAAGCGAAGAGTTAATTGGACGTAGCTCACGGCGAGAGATTCCTGCGGGATTCTAGCTTTGTGTCTCCAGCACGAGAAGCGAAGTTTAGTCCTCTTCGCGGTATTTGCGGGTGATCCAGAGTGCTAGGACGAAGATGAGGAGGAGTATGGTCCCGAGGGCGGCGCCGAAAGGTTGGTTGCGCCCGGAGGTGAATTGTTTGAAAATAACCTCGCCGATGGTGGGATTTGTTCCACCTCCCATAAGTGTCGTAATGGCAAACATGGCGATCGAGGGGACGAATACGAGCATGGCTCCAGCGGCAATGCCGGGGCGGGTGAGGGGAATGATGACTTGTGAGAATGCCCTCACGGGTCCTGCGCCGAGATCATAGGCGGCCTCGATCAGGGCATTGTCGAGTTTCTCAACGCTTGTGTAGATGGGGAGAATCATGAAGGGAAGAAAGTTGTAAACCAGTCCAAGCACAATCGCGAAGGGGGTATAAAGAATCTCCGCCGAGTGGGAGAATATCCCTGCCGAAACGAGGAGGCTATTCAAGAGCCCGTCTTTGCTCAGGATCGTGATCCAAGCGTAGGTGCGAATCAAAAAACTCGTCCAAAATGGCACCATGACGAGCATCAAAAGGAGTCCGCGCCAATGGAGCGGAGCGCGCCCGATGGTGTAGGCCACCGGATAACCCACGAACATGCAAATGAGTGTGGTGAGGAGGGCATACCAGATGGAAGTAAGAAAAACCTTCAGCCAAAGCCAATCGAAGGCGCGAATGTAGTTTTGAAGCGTGAAATCGTAAACGATCCGACCAAGAGCATCTCGTTCAGCAAAACTCACCACCACGAGCATCACGGTGGGGACGATGACGAATAAGAACAGCCAGGCCAAAAGCGGCATCAAGACGAGCCAGGCAACGAGATTGGGAGGCCGACGATAACCTCCCGAATCGTGAACTCCCGAAACGGCTGCAATCAAGGACATGATTTGAGTTTGGCCACGGCGGAGCACACGAGGCGAGGGGAACGAAAGATCCCTGCTTCTGTGTGCTCCATGGAAGGGCTACTGGGCTTTGACTGAGGTGACGATTTCGTCAATCTTGGAGCCTTGGGTGCCGATGTCGCGGAAGACCTGCATTTTCGCGATGTCCGCATCGCTTGGGAAGCTGGCCTTATTATTGAGTTGTTCCTCGGAGAGGAGCTTGCGTGCGGCGAGGTTCGGGTTGGTGTAAGGGAAGGCATCCGAGATCTTCTTGCTGACATCTGGGCGAAGGATGAAGTTCATGAAGGCCTCGGCATTTTCAACATTTTTGGCGGTTTTGGGCATGGCCAGACTGTCAATGAAGAGGTGTGTGCCTTCAGCGGGAATGATCCAGCGGAACTTCGGGTCGGATTGAAGGAGGATGGCGCCTTCACCGCCCCAAACCACACCCATCGCGACATCGCCATTGAGAAGCGCCGTTTTGGGACTATCGGAATCAAAGACCTTCACGAGTGGGATCCAATTTGCGAGGACGGGTTTCACTTTATCCAGATTCGCATCGCTCATGTCATTGATCGCGAGTCCTTGCGAAAGGAGGGCCCAAGCGGTGATCTCGCGGGCATCGTCGAGGACGACGATCTTTCCTTTATTGTCGGGTTTAAAAACATCCGAAAAACTTTTGATGTCGTCTTTGATTAAGTCGGTATTGACCACGATGCCGACCGTTCCCGCCATGAAGGGGACGCTGAAGCTATTATCCGGATCGAAGCTCATCTTGAGGAACTGCGGCGCGATATTCGAGAGGTTCGGGATTTTCGTCTTGTCGATGGGGTGAAGAAGCTTCTGAGCGATGAGGGCCTCGACGACGTATTCGCTTGGTTGAATAATATCGTACTCCCCGCCGCCGGCGGTGAGCTTCGCGAGCATTTCCTCATTGGAGGCATAGTTTTCAACCGAGACCTGGATGCCGGTCTCCTTGGTGAACTGGTCGATCACCGATTGAGGGATGTATTCCGACCAGCAGAAAACGCTGAGTTTTTTTGCTTCCGGGGCTTTTCCGCAACCGACCAAAATAGCGGCCAATGCGGACAGGACGAGTGTTATGGTTTTTTTCATGTTTTTTTGTTTCTGCTAAAAAAGTAACTCCCAAAGGCGAATAAGAAAGTCACAAGAATAAAAATGGAGCTGAGCGCATTCAGTTGGGGATTGAGCCCCACTTTGGCCATGCCATAAACTTTCAGCGGCAATGTTTGAGACTGTGCGCCGGTGGTGAAGACACTCACGATGTATTCGTCCAACGAGAGAGTGAAAGACATCAGGGCACCGGAAACGATCGCGGGCATGAGGTAAGGAACGATCACTTTCCAGAAAGCCTGCAACGGCGTGGCGCCGAGATCCATGGCGGCCTCTTCCAAAAATGGATCGAGACCTTGCAATCGCGCTTGAACACCCACCAGAACAAAGGGAAAACAGAATGTCGTGTGCGCGATGGTGAGAGTGAGGAAGCCCAGCGGCAAATGCAGAAATTGAACGAATAGCACCAGCAGGCTTACGCCCATGAGGACTTCGGGCATCACCATCGGTATAAAAATCAAAAGGCCGAGCGCGCGCTGATAGGGGAACTTGTAGCGGTAGAGCATCCAGGCACCGACAGTTCCGAGCAGCGTCGCAAGGATCGTGGTGGCGATAGCGACAGAGAGACTGTTTTGAAATGCGTCGATGAGGACTTTGTTGCCGAAAAGCTCGCCATACCAGCGTGTGGAGAATCCCTCCCAGCGAATATTCAATCGGGAGGAGTTGAAGGAAAATACAACCAGCAGGATGATCGGGATGTAGAGGAAAGCGAAAACCAGAGCTGTCCAAAAGCCAAAGAGGCCCGCCTGCAAACGTGCAGCGGTCACCCGCCTGCCAAGGCGGGGGGAGTTCGACGCACCGTGGGAAACGCCATCAATGGTCATGAACTTCAATCTGAGGAAAAACATCAGCCAAGTCCAGCCTTCCCCGTTTGACCTTCTTGAGCGATGCGCCCATGATGGTGTCATGATTCGTGAGAAGACATTTGCATTTGTGATGGCTGGTGGAAGTGGTGAGCGCTTCTGGCCCATGAGTCGTCAAAGCACGCCCAAGCACCTTTTGCGCCTCCTCGATGATCAGACTCTTCTCGAAGCGACGATTCGACGTTTGGATGGTCTTATTCCGCTTCAAAATACCTTTGTTCTTACGAATGCCGCCCAACTTGAGGCCACATGGGCTGCGGTGCCCTTTTTGCCAAGGGATAACATCATTGCCGAACCTCTCAAGCGCGACACGG
>RFZT01000380.1 GCA_009920585.1 bacterium | reverse complement strand
TCGCGACATCCCACAACTCACAATCTTCGGAGCGGCACGTCTGATTCATTTTTTTACGATATGCTCCTCGACCTTTCGAAGTCAATGAGCTACCTCTCCTTTCACTCTTTTATGCAGGGCGTTTGGCTGGAAGTTATGGGATTGTGAAGAAAATTGACTGAAAGAAAAAGATAGACAAAAGAGCATAAAAAAGCTGGGATAGGCTGGTGAAGAAGAAAGCATTCGCGAAAGAGGATAACTCTGGAAAGGATAACTGGGAGTTGGAAATCAAGGTGGCACATTCGGCACACGACTGGCGCCGAGCCAAAGAAGCCCTAGGCCGGGAACACGGGCTGGGAGGGGGTCGGGAAGCCGGAGACCGGCTTTGCCAGTTGATTTTTGAGGAGGGCAGGTTGGCAGCGGTATTGGTGTGGTGTGCGGCAGCATGGCACCTCAAAGACCGGGATGAGGCGGTGGGCTGGGATGCGGTGACGCGGTCGGAGAGGCTCAAGTTGGTGGTGCAGTTACGGCGTTTTTTGGTGTTGGAAGAAGCACGTCGCCCCAATCTGGCCAGTCAGAGCCTTGGTCTGGGGTTGCGCAAGCTGGCCGAGCAATGGGAGGTCGAACACGGCTACCGAGTGCTGTTGGCTGAGAGCTTCAGCGATCCGGAGAGCCATGCAGGCACCGTGTACAAAGTGACCAACTGGGAACAGGCCGGAGTGACCAAAGGGTATTCACAGGCTCACACCGACTACTATGTTCCCAATGGTCGCCCCAAGAAGTTGTGGCTTAAAAAACTTGTTCCTAACGCCTACACGTTGATGTGCGCACGGGAGTTGCCAGAGGCATGCCGTGGGGCGCTGGTGTCGCGCGGAGGGGCCCGCAGCCCGCTCAAAAACGCGCAACTCGGGAGCCTGCGCAGCGCGTTTTTGGAAGTACCCGACCCTCGCCATCCCAAAAGTCGACGCCACCCGCTCTCGGCGATGCTCTCGCTCATCGGCCTAGGTTTGCTCATGGGGGCACGCGATGTACTCGATATCTGGCGTAAGGTCGCCTGCTTGTCCCAGAGCCAAAGAGAGGCCATCGGGCTGAGGGTGCGCGACAAGCAAACCAAGCGGCTCAAGATGCCCGGTTATGACGCGCTCAACGACCTTCTGGCCGCCGTTGACCCTGAGGCCTACGCCCAAGCCCTCACGGCTTGGCTTCAAGCCAACACTGGGCTGCTGCCCCGCAGTTTGGCTCTGGACGGCAAAAGCGTGGGGGATGGCCGCTGCGGGATGATCATCACCCTTTGCCGGCATGAGGATGGACGCCCGGTGGCCATGGCTCCGGCTACGGGGAAAAAAGAAGACTGCGAAGTCTCCGAGGCGCGCGCCCTCCTCGCCGATGATCGGGTGCAACTCGCCAACTCCCTCATCACCGCCGATCCGCTGCACAACAAACACGACACCATTCAAGTCATCCTGCAAAAAGGCGGTGACTACCTCGTTGGCACCAAGGAAAACACCTCCCGGAGACTCAAAGGAGCCAACAGCGCCTTGAAGGGTTCCCCTTTTTTGAAATAAGTCTGGAAGGTGACCACGGACGCATCGACCGCCGTCAGGGTGCCGTAGCGCCCATTTCGCCAATCGACGCACACCTCCCCGGCGCGCGCTCCGCAGTGACCGTGCGGCGGGAGTGGAGCGAGAAAAAACAACCTCACATCCAAAAGAGCCACACCCGATTCTTCCTTTCCAGCTTGTCGGCCAAAGAAAAATCTCGTTCCACCACGGCTGCCCGCAACCACTGGAGCATTGAAAACCGCAACCACCACAAGCGCGACGCTTCAGCGTGGCAGGAGGATCGTCACAGGCATCGAAGACCTCGGGCAGCACTCAATCTGGCCCTCACCAGAAATGCCCTCCTCGCCCTCATCCCTTTTGAACAGGGACAACCACTTGCTCACTTCTTCCAACTCTACCAACACCGCCCCGCTATCGCCGTCGACCTCATTCTCCGCCAACTCCCAGTCCCTTGACTATCCAGCCAAACGCCCTGTTCAGTGAATGATATTGAACAAAATATGCCGCGTTCCTACGAAGCGATCTACAACAACTCTGGCTCGCGCCTGGCAGTAGATTCGTGCGCTCCTCAATTCGCAGCTATGCGCGATGGCAAAATCCG
>RFZT01000379.1 GCA_009920585.1 bacterium | reverse complement strand
AGGTTCGACCGAGTCGGCGAGATGTCAATTTGGAAGATGCGGGGCCTCGCCCCTTGCAATCGCGGAATTGTGCAAGCCGAGTTGAATGAAGCTCACTGTGGCGCCGGAATGGGTGCCGTCTTTTTGAGTGAAGGGCGTGGCCCGTATGAGCAGGGTTTGGCCATCGCCAAACTCGGTTATCGATTCGTCGATTTCTGCCCCGCCAATGATCCGCTGGGCGGCCTTCGCTCCCAGCAAAAGGAGGGGATGAGCGAGTTCGGTAATGTTGCGACCGACATCGTGAGCCAGGAGGTTCATTTTTTTTGCGGCCGTCGGGGTGAAGCGGCGGATGCAGAGTTTCAAATCCAAGAAAACCGTCGCGATATCCCCGCTGGCGATGAAGTTATCCATGTCCTCATTGGCTTTTGAAAGCTCGGATATCTTGACTTGGCACTCCTGATTCACCGTTTGGAGCTCCTCGTTCATGCTCTCGACTTCCTCATTGATGCTTTGGAGTTCCTCATTGGAGGCTTGCAGCTCTTCATTCGAGGTTTGGAGTTCCTCATTGGAGGCCTCGAGCTCTTCGCCCACCTCCTTAAGGCGGAGTTTATTGAGCCGGAGTTCCTCTTCCAGATCCGCGATGCGCTGGATGCTGCTTTTGAGATCGAAGCTGGATGTCTCGATGGAGGCCGCATTCTCATTATCATCTAGGAAGACAATCAGGAAGGGTTCATCACTTTTCCACATCTTGAAGGACTCCACAAGGATGCCCACCGATTGCGGCTTTTCCCCTTCGCTGATTAAAATCGGTGCATATTGCATCGGGCGGCCGTCTTGAAGGACTTTCTGGAGGGCCGAAGCGAGTGGGACGGCGAGTTTTTTCGAGACGAGATCGAGCAGACTGAGGCTTGGCCGCCCCTCGGGCATGGAAGTGTATTTTTCGGGGTTCCCGAAGCTGTAGAGGACATCGAGCTTGGAATTCAGGACAAAGCAGGTGCGATTAAGACGGGAGAGGATCCGGTTGGTGAAAACTTCCGACAGATTCTGTGCTGCCCGGTCCGGGTGGACTGCGGACTGAACAGAAGCTTGGGGGGCGGGCAAACGATCTTGAGGAGCGTATTGCATAGTGGTCGACAAAAAGAGCGGAGCTTCCCCTTTTTTGAGAAACAGATGGCTCTTGCTATCGATGGGCGTGAAATGGGCTTGCATGTCGGACAGCGTCTCACTGAGACCCAGCACGAGCAGGCCACCCGAACGGAGCCCGAAGTGCAGAACCGTGAGAACGGACTGTTGGGCTTGGGGCTGGAGATAGATCAGCAGATTGCGGCAACTGATGATGTCGATGCGGGTGAATGGCGGATCCTTGAGCAGATTATGCTTTGCAAAAACAATACGTTCACGGATGCGGCGGGCGATCCGATACTTGTCACCATGTTTGGTGAAGCATTTCTGCAGGAGGTCGGGCGGCACGTCCTTAGCGATCGTGGAGGGGTACTCCCCTTGGCAGGCGATATCCAGGGCCTTGCGATCCAGATCGGTGGCGAAGATTTTGAAGGTGTCGGCAGGCAAGCCCGCCGCCTGCAAAGCCTCCTCGATGAGGATCGCCAAGGAGTAAACCTCCTCACCAGTGGCGCAACCGGGCACCCAGCAGCGAAGCGGTCTCCCAGCGGCCTCCTTCACCATCTGAGGCAACACACTGACCCGCAACTTGACAAAAGCATCCTGATCGCGAAAGAAGCGGGTCACGCTGATGAGCATGTCCTTCGCGAGATTTTCGCATTCGCTGGGATTTTTTCGCAAAAGGGCCACGTATTCCTGGAAGTCGGAGACTTCGCAAATGCCCATCCGGCGCTCGATGCGACGGACGACGCTGGTTTGCTTATAGGCGTCGAGATCGAGACCGGTATTTCGCTTGAGCAGGATGGTGAGCTTGCGCATCAACTCCAGCGCATCCTCGTCTTCAGTTTCTATGAGTAAAGGCGGGGCCTTAAGCTTGTGCGCATACAACCGGCCGAGTTCCTTGGCGAGATCCTCTGGAGGAAGCACAAAATCGGCCGCTCCGCTCAGGATAACGCTTTCCGGCATGCTAGGGAAGAGGGCGGAATCAATCGACTGTACCATCACGAGACCCGCCTCTTGCTTGACGGCACGGGCACCTCGCGCTCCATCCCGG
>RFZT01000378.1 GCA_009920585.1 bacterium | reverse complement strand
TTTTAAAGGGAACAAAAATGTCACCCGGATTCACCGGTGGGCGGAACCCTTGGCCAATAGAAACATAGGATGCCGTGAGATTCACTGCCCCAGCGGCGGAGATGACGCCACCGGCCGCCAAACGAATGGCACCTGAGGCCTTGATTGCTACCGGGCCTTGGAATTCGATATTTCCACCAAAAGGCACGGACGCCGCATCGAAATATTCATTACCTAAATCCAAGGAATCAAACCCGCCATTGATAAATTGATCGGCAACAAAATAACCCATTCCACGGATAACGCTTCCATCCGCATCCAGAACAGGCTTGCCAATGCCCAAATTGGAATTCTGCGAGGAGATAACCCGTCCGGATTGATTGACGATGAAGTTAATGTCAGCCCCGGTTTGAATCAGGAATACACCGGAGGAAACCGAGAGAAAACCACCAGTCGCCGAGGGTCCGCCTGCCTGGCCCAAGAGGGTGGCATCCGAGAGTAACATTTGGGAGCCTTGGAGCTGGATCGCGCCACCATTGCTATCTACCTGAACGCGTATTGCTTGCTGCCCCCAAGGGGTGCGGGTCAAGCCCGCGCCAACTGTTGGACGAAGGGTGGGATCCAGTCGCAAGGGGTGAAAGTCCAGCTGATCGGAAGCACCGGACACATCCAAAACCGCCCCGCTCTCAGCGACGATATTTCCCTTGAGAGCGATAGCCCCTCCCGACAGAACTTGACCTGTCCGACGACCGTAGGGATCGGGCGAGAAAATCGTTGTTCCTTGCGCGAGAATACGGGCTGATGGGGCGAGATGCAAAGTAATGAGGGCGTTCGCATTCGAAAGGGCAGCATCCGGGGAGAGAGGGAATTTGCTATCGGCTTGGAGGGAGATTTTTCCAGCCGGGGCATTGAGGGTTCCAAAAACTTCCAACGTTTGGGCCTTCAGACCGATTTTTCCAAGTGGGTCGGTTTGGATGGTCGAACCCGCTCCGACAACCATGGAGCCTATGGCTTCGATCTTATCCGAAGTAGAGGCATCATCAAACCCCTTGGCTTCCAGACTCAAACTGGCAGGAGACCGAACACCCTCGGGCAAGGTTCTTGGTTCGAACGCAATCTGCCCGTTACGATTGGAATTTCTGGAATATCCCAGCGTGGCGGCGACAGGATGGATGGAAGTATCGGGAGCAACCTCGACAGTCGGGTTCTCGGAACCCGCTAAACTCACACCCACCAAGGAAAAGTCAGTAAATCCCCCCTGTGTAAAGAAATCTGGGGATAACACAAGACGGGTTCCTTGAGAAACCACGGGCCTGTCCCCAGCTTTTCCTGTCAGCAGAATTTCGGGCGTTTGGATTTTAAGGGAACCGCCTTTTGTAGCCGAATAGGCTTGGAGAATCCCAGGAAGTTGAATTCTACCGCCCGAGGAGGTGTTGAGAAGGGGGTCCTTCCCTGCAAGAATGGAAATGCTGCCGCCGACTCCTTTAGAGAGTTTGCCACGGGCACTCATTCCCAAACCACCGGAGGCATCGATCGAGCTGCTGGAATCCATTAGGACAGAATAGCCTTCGAGACTTATGCTCCCACCATCCAATACCCTCCGTGTGTTCGAAACAAGAACAGAAGTGAGCCGCTCGTCATATTGGGTCCCAACTGCGCTCAGAGCTACCGAGGGTCCAACACGGATCACACCTTGACCATCTACGATTGATGGGGCTGGTTTTCCGATTAATTCCTCCAAAGCCAATTGCTCTGCATACAAAAAAGGTGAATAATTGTAAGCGATTGCTGACAATGTGCCGCCTGGGATTGTGATTGAGGAAAGAATTTCCACATTTGTCGCTTTAAGGGCAAGCGAACCCCCTGCTTGGAAACTTAAAGGAGATCCTTGGGGAACAAGAATAGTGCCATCCGTATTGTCAACACTCAGATATCCAAAGCCGCCGCCCTCTTCGGAGAACAAAGAGGAGCGGATCTCAGAAGTTCCCGACATTTCTCGGCCAGCGAGCATTAGACCAGATGTTCCGGATTGATTCGCAATAACAATGGCAGGAGGTTTTTCAATCTGATTGAGGAAGGAAATCTGTGAGGAATTTTCGAGGCGTTTTTCATTTTTAAACGACAATTCCAGCGCGGAGTGTCCGGGTGGGGTGGATAATTGCTTAGGGCCGGTTATGGTA
>RFZT01000377.1 GCA_009920585.1 bacterium | reverse complement strand
TCTTGGAAGACCATGCGGATCTTCTGGCGTACTCGGTTGAGTTCCTTCCGTGGAAGGCTGAGGACGTCGATCATTGTCCCATCTTCGTCGTACATCACGCTGCCTCCGGTCGGCTCAACTGCTCGCACCAGGCAACGGCCGGTTGTGGTCTTTCCGCTCCCGCTTTCACCCACGAGCGCGAGAGTCTCACCTTCATCGAGAGTGAAGCTCACACCGTCGACTGCTCGCACCTCCCCAATGACTTTGCGGCGAAAGCCCTTGACCCGGTCGAAGCGCATGGTGAGATCGTGCACTTCGATAATGGCCCGTCTTTCATTCATCGGATGTCCCTTCGGGTCGCGGTGAGCCAGCCAGAAAGCAGGCGACCCGATGTCCCGGGCCGACCTGGACACTTATCGGCTCGTGGACATCGCATAGTCCTGCAATGCGCTCGGGGCAACGTCATGCCGTCGATCGGAACCAGAGCGACCAATGGACCACTTATAGTCGGCATCGATCGCATAAGCGCCTTGGTGTAGGGGTGCTTCGGGTTGTGGAAAAGGTCGTCAACTGGCGCAGTCTCCATCTCACGACCAAGATACATAACGAGTACCCGGTCAGCTATCTCGGCAATCACGCCTAGATCGTGGGTAACGAAGATGATCGACATACCCTGCTCGCGGCGGAGCCGCGATAGCAATGCGATGATTTGTGATTGCAGAGTGACGTCTAAGGCAGTTGTGGGCTCATCGGCAATGAGGATGTCGGGGTGGCACGCCAGGCCCATAGCGATCAAGGCGCGCTGGCGCATGCCCCCACTAAGCTCATGGGGGTATGAATCGATGAGCTGCTCCGGGTTCGGCATTCCCACCGACCTCAGAAGGTCTAGGGTCTGAAGACGAGACTCCGCCTTGCGGGCGGAGCGTTTGAGGTCTGGAGGCAGGTTATGTAGGGCAACTGCCTCACCGATCTGGTTGCCTATCGTATGCAGTGGACTGAACGCGCTCATCGGTTCTTGAAAGATCATGGAAATCCGGCGTCCACGCACCGAACGAACTTCCGGGCCGTCTGCGGAGGACTGCGCCATTTCGATCTCGGCGTCACCGTCGCGAAAAACGATCGTCCCGCCGTCGATGCGGCTGCGCTTGGGCAAGACACGCAGAATGGAAAGCGATGTCACACTTTTTCCTGAACCACTTTCTCCAACGATCCCAAGAACCTCGTCGGGGAACACCTCAAGGCTGAGTCGGTCGACGGCGCTTACATCACCCTCACGCGAAGGGAACGTGACGCTCAGCTCTCTCACCCGAAGGAGTGGCTCTCTGGCGCTCATTACACCCTCGAGTAGGGGTCGGCTGCATCGCGGAGGCCGTCCCCTATGAAGTTGAATGCCAGGATGGTGACCACAACAAAAAGTGCAGGGATAAACAACCAGGGGGCCGTGTCGAGCACTCTTACCGCGCGGCAATCTTGCAGTAGGACGCCCCAACTGATGGCGGGCGGCTGCAACCCCAGACCGAGGAAGCTCAGCGTGGTCTCCGCCAAGATCATGGACGGGATCGCCAAGGTAAGTTCGGCAATTTGGTGGCTGAAGAAGTTGGGAAAGAGGTAACGTCTGATGATGCGCCCAGTTCCAGCACCATCGAGTTTGGCGGCCTGGACATACCCCTCTTCCTTGAGGGCCATGAACTTTCCGCGGATGGTTCTGCTTGCACCGGAGATCACGTCGAAAAGAGCAAGGATCAGAGTGATAGCGACGAAGGTCTGCAACACGGTCCAGTTCTGTGGGAGTGCGACTGCTAGAGCGAGCCAGATCGGTAGCGTGGGGATCGACGTGAGCACTTCAGTAATTCGGATGAGGATAAAGTCGAACCAGCCTCCGCGCAGTCCCGCGATGCCGCCCAGGATTAGTCCCGCGAAGAAGCCTGCTAACACCCCGATGAATCCGAGCGTTAGGGAGATTCGAGCTCCGAACACGATACGACTGAACAGGATTCGGCCGCTGTCGATGTCAATCGTCTTCTTCAACTGATACACAAAGGGGTTGAGGTGAAAGGAGTCAGAGCTATCAGTGAAGTGGAGTTTCTGCGCAGGCGCAAGTACGAGCTCACTCTTGATCGAATAGGGGTCGTATGGAGCAAAAAACTCTGCAAATCCGGCCATCAGGTACATCGCGCCGAG
>RFZT01000376.1 GCA_009920585.1 bacterium | reverse complement strand
GAAACGGACGCAAGCTCGCTTGGGGAAGTTTGCTTTTTGATAGCCACATTCGTGCAACGAATGCGCCCGCGCCGCATCTTGTTAATTCTGTCTAAAAAACTCTGTCTGCTGGCAGGTGTCCCCTCATGTTAATCCTAAAAATCCTGCAATCCTGTCTAGAAAGAAAATCGGGACTGGCCCCCGCCTGCGAAAAAAGCTTTTTAGACAGGTGGACAGCATTCTCAGGTATGGTTGCTGTAAGGGGTGCTTGGACAAAATGCCCAAAATCCGTGGTTAGTTTCTTTTTCGACCATTGATGCCGTTGAAAATTTACAACTTGACGATTCAAGCTTCATATTGTAATATTTCACCTATCATGTTCCCAAGGCAACTCCAATCTACTCTTGAGCGATTCGCAAAGGCATTTCCTGTTGTGGCTATTACAGGGCCTCGGCAGTCGGGAAAGACCACGCTGGCGCGGGATTTTTTTTCCGCTCTGGACTATGTGAGTTTGGAAGATCCCTCAGAGCTGGCTTTTGCCCAAGAGGATCCGAGGGGATTTTTGGCCCGATTTTCCAAAGGGGCTATTTTTGACGAAGCCCAACGTTGGCCGGCTCTTTTTTCGTATCTGCAGGGGATGGTCGATGAAAACAGGTCGCCTGGGCGGTTTGTGCTCACGGGTTCACAGCAATTTGGCTTAATGGCGGGCATCACCCAGTCGTTGGCGGGCCGTGTCGGAATGACGCGCTTGCTTCCCCTCTGCCTTACCGAAATTCCCGCCGGGCGCATGGGAAGTTTGGATGAAATGATCCTCCGGGGCGGTTACCCTGCTCTTTACTCGGGAGCCGTCGATTCGAGTGACTGGCTGGCGAGCTATACCGCAACTTATGTCGAGCGGGATGTGCGTCAGGTGCTGGAGGTGAGGGATCTCATGGTATTCCAGAGATTCCTGAAACTTTGTGCCGGAAGGACTGGGCAACTTCTTAACCTGAACGCCTTGGCGGGCGAGGCAGGCATTTCCCACACCACGGCACGGGCATGGTTGTCTGTTTTGGAGTCCAGCGATCTCGTCTATTTGCTGCCTCCATACCACAGGAATTTCGGCAAGCGGTTGGTCAAAACGCCCAAGCTTTATTTCTTGGATACAGGGCTAGCTTGCTGGCTATTAGGAATTCGCTCGGCACAGGTCTTGGACATGCACCCTAGCAGGGGTGCATTGTTTGAGACAATGGTTGTGAGTGAGTTTCTCAAACAGCGGTTCAATCAGGGAAAACCAGCTGATCTCTATTTTTGGCGGGATAACAGTGGGTTGGAGGCGGACCTGCTTTTTGAAAAGGAGGGGCGATTGCAACTAGCAGAGATCAAGTCCGGGCAAACGGTAACCACCGACTACATCCGCGCCGCCCAAAAATCGACCCGTTTTGCCAAAGAAGAAGCTCTGAAACCTTGGCTGATTTACGGGGGTGAGGACGACTATGAACGCAATGGGGTGCGCGTTTTGGGGTGGAGTGCCTTTTCCAAAAAGGACTTGCGATAAAGGAGCACCTAAACAAAGAACATTGCAAGTGTCCCAGAATTCGCTCCGAACGCTGGATCAAGAAGGAATCCCCCAGTCTCTCTATGGGCAAGTGCGAGCAAACAGGCCCGTCTCCACACGGCCGAGACGGCCATGCCCCCTTTCTTTTGCGCTGCAAAGTCCAATTTCAAAGAACCAATGGTCTTAAGCCTTCACTCCCCCCTACCGCGGCAGTCACCCCAGCGCGGGAGACAGATCACGGCTTGCCGGGATTGGCGGTCAAAAACGAAACGGACGCAAGCTCGCTTGGGGAAGTTTGCTTTTTGATAGCCACATTCGTGCAACGAATGCGCCCGCGCCGCATCTTGTAAATTGACTCGTTCGCGCCCGCTCAGCTCGCCCTTCGGGCCAACCTTCGGTAGTCTTTGACTTGCATCGTCCCCGATGCTGCGCCCTGCGGGCCAACCTTCGGTTAGTCTATCTTCAGCTCTCCCGAGCTTGCGATTCTCGACCTTTCCCCGAAGGTCTCGATTCTCCCGAGCTTGCGATTCTCGACCTTTCCCAAAGGTCTCGATTCACCCTTTGGGCTACCTTCGGCAGTCTTTCTCCGCTTCGCTCCGATTCTTAAAACTCTCCCCCCTCCGCGCCTCCGCGTCTCCGCGTGAGATCTGGTCGTGC
>RFZT01000375.1 GCA_009920585.1 bacterium | reverse complement strand
GTGTTTTCGTATTTATCCTTATTCTGCCAGAGGTCGATTTGAGCGAGGGTCTGGTTGGTGAAGGAATTCGACATCACGAAGCTTGGATGACCGGTGGCGCAACCGAGATTCACTAGGCGGCCATCCGCAAGCATGTAGATGCTCTTTTTACCACCGGGCAGGTAGTAGCGGTCGTATTGAGGCTTGATGTTCTCGATGCGAATGCCTTTGTGCTTTTTGAGAGCATCGACTTGGATTTCGTTGTCGAAGTGACCGATATTACAGACGATCGCTTGATCCTTCATCGCCAGCATGTGCTTGACGGTGATGATGTCCAAGTTGCCAGTCGTGGTGACGTAGATATCACCGACACCAAGAGTGCTTTCGATCGTATTGACTTGGAATCCTTCCATTGCCGCTTGAAGAGCGTTGATCGGATCGACTTCTGTGACGATGACTCGGGCACCGTAGGCGCGGAGCGAATGCGCGCTTCCTTTGCCGACATCGCCGTATCCGCAAACAACAGCCACTTTTCCTGCAATCATGACGTCCGTGGCGCGCTTGAGTCCGTCAGCCAAGGATTCGCGGCAACCGTAAAGGTTGTCGAATTTGGATTTTGTTACCGAGTCGTTCACATTGATCGCCGGCACAAGCAACTTGCCGACCTCGGCGAGTTGGTAGAGGCGATGAACGCCGGTCGTCGTTTCTTCGGAAACGCCCTTCCAAGCTTTGGCAATCTTGGTCCAGAAGCCGGGACGCTCCCCAGCCACGCGGCGAAGGAGGGATTTGACAACAGACACCTCATGGTTGTCTGCGGGCTCGTAGGCCCACTTGCTGCCCTGCTCGAGCTCATAGCCTTTGTGGATGAGAAGGGTGACATCGCCACCGTCATCAACGACGAGTTGTGGTCCTTGGTTGCCTGCAAAGGTTACGGCCTTGAGAGTGAGTTCCCAATATTCTTCGAGCGTCTCACCCTTCCACGCAAAAACGGGGGTTCCCGTTTCCGCAATGGCGGCGGCAGCGTGATCTTGTGTGGAGAAAATATTGCAACTCGCCCAGCGAACGATAGCGCCGAGCTCGACAAGCGTTTCAATAAGAACCGCTGTCTGGATCGTCATGTGCAGGGACCCCGTCACACGAACGCCCTTGAGGGGCTTTTGCTTGGCATACTTTTTACGCACAGACATGAGACCGGGCATCTCGTGTTCAGCAACACTGATTTCCTTGCGTCCCCAATCGGCAAGAGCGATGTCAGAAACGATGTAATCCGCACCCTTGGGTGTTTGGGCGGCATATTTAGCGAGATTCGCCGTGGCAGCGGTGAGTTCGGCGAGGACAGCGGCAGCGCTGGCTTGCGATTTGGATGGTTTTTTGGTGGCCATGAAGTTTTAGGTTTTAAGGATTAAGTTTTAAGTTGTCGCGGTTGTTTGGTCGTTGGATTTACGGGTGATTTTTTGCGGTTTTGAGATGGATTTGCGAAGGCCCTCCAGCATGGCTGAGATTTCTTTGGATTCGGCTATGAGCGATTTGGCTTTTCTGGATTCGATAGAATGAAGTTTGGCGGCAATATAAAGTTGCGTACGGAGTTCGCCGCAGGACCCTTTAGCTATTTTTAGGAATTGGCTAAATTCCTTCGCCCCTCCGCGCTCGGCGCCCTCTGCAACATTTGAAGCAATGGATAGCGCAGATCGTTCAATTTGGTTTTTGAGATTGATAAAATCGCTAGCTCGAAACTCCTCAAAAACCTCAACAGCAAGCCTGCAACTGCGTTGCCAAACGTCGAGGTCTTCAAAGGATTTGTAAGCCATGAAATGTTTTAAGTATTAATTCTGGACGTTTTAAGCGTCGCAGGAAGTCGATCGTCTTTCAAATCAAGCTCGGCGCGAGAGCGCCAACTTAAAACTTAATTCTTAAAACTTAAGACTCCCCTCATAACCTCAGCGCGCTGCCTTTTTCAGCGCCGACGCTTTATCCGTGCGCTCCCAAGTGATTTCTTTGTCTTCCTTGCCGAAGTGACCGTAGTTTGTGGTCTTGCTGTAGATTGGACGAAGAAGATTGAGTTGGCTGACGATATCCGCTGGCTTGAAGGAGAAAACGGTTTTGACGGCTTTTTCAATGCTTTCCTCGGTCACCTTGTGGGTGCCGAAAGTATCAATGTGGATGCTGACGGGTTGTGGGTGGCCGATGGCGTAGGCAAATTGCA
>RFZT01000374.1 GCA_009920585.1 bacterium | reverse complement strand
GCGGCAAACCAAGATAGTGATCTTGAACGCGAGATCGAGGATTGGCAGGCGTTTAATGATGAGAATGGGGAAGACGTGACATGACACGAGGCGATATCTGGTGGACGGCACTTGACCCGAGCCAAGGTTCGGAAATCAAGAAAACTCGACCTTGCGTTGTGCTTACGCACGACACATTGAACCGGCTGCGAAAAACAGTGGTGGTGGTACCCCTCTCGACCGCTGCTAAGCCACATCCACCTATCACTGTCCCTGTCACTTGTCAGGGCCGAGCGGCCGTAGCCGTGATCGATCAGATTCGTGCTGTCGCAAAGCATCGACTTCAGTCCAAAATGGAAGCCCTTTCACCCAAGGATTTGGCGGCAATCACAAAAGCCCTCTCAACCATTCTTGAAATCCGTTAGGGTCAGAAAAGGGGTCTACATTTTCTTTCATCTTGCAATAGAAGAGTAGGTATTTGGGATGGGGGAGGGAGTTTTAAGTTTATAAGCATTAAGTTTTAAGTGGCACGACCAGATCTCACGCGGTGGCGCGGAGGCGCGGAGGGGGGAGTGTTTTAAGAATCTGTAGCATACGCTATCAAAATTTGCAGCTTGCGCTGCGCAAAATTGAGATTTAGATTTTAAAAGTTGTGAAAATCTTTGTTGAAACAACAATTCCAAGTTATCTGGTATCTCGCCCCGCTCGTGACCTTGTGCAAATGGCCCGCCAGCAGACCACGCGCGATTGGTGGGAAACCTGTCGTGGTAATCATGAATTGTTTACATCGCAAATTGTCCTTGATGAAGCCGGGGCAGGCGATCCGGAATCGGCCCAAGCCCGATTGGAATTGCTCGAGCCACTGCCTCTGCTTGAAATTTCGTCGCCCGTGCTCGTTTTTGCGCAGAAAATTATCAAATGCGGGCTTTTGCCCGTAGAGGCCGATCGTGATGCCGCCCATATTGCTACTGCTACCATTCATCAACTGGATGCATTACTTTCTCTGAACTTTCGACATCTTGTAAATGCTTCTATTCAGGCGCGCCTTCGTCGCCTTGCGTCGAGTGAAGGGTATGAATTGCCTGCCATATGCACGCCAGAAGAGCTCATGGATATTATCTAATGAAAACAATCAGCATTTCACCCCAAGCCACTTTATCCGACGAGGTTCTTCGGGAAGTCTGGAGGATTAAAGACGAGCTTTCAGCATCTTATAACCATGACTTGGAACGCCTTTTCCTCGATGCCCAAGAGCGCCAGCGCCTATCTGGTCGCAAATCTGTCAATATTCAAAAAGTGGGTAAGGGGTCAGGCATAAAAAGTTGATATTTTGATTGAGTGGAGGGGGAACCAGGGGGCAGTGTGCATTTTCATTCAGTTTTGCAATAGAGGAGTAGGTATTTGGGATGGGGGAGGGAGTTTTAAGTTTATAAGCATTAAGTTTTAAGAATCGAATCGGGAGCGGTTTTGGGCATGACATAGGTAACACTTTTCACCATCCAATCTGTGAAAATCTGTGACGGTATGAAGTCATGCAGCAACCAGCGCTGGGCAAGTCGAAATGATTGATCCAATGTCCTCGGTGGAACCCGTGAGTGCTTGCAACACGCACGAGTGGCCGAAGGTCCAAAGGTTCGATGATTACGCTGAGCTCACTGCTCCAATCTGTGATTGAACCTTGGCGGAAAGCACTATCGTGGGGCGCAAGACCCCGAATGCCTGACTGCAACCTTCCGTCCGTGGATCAAACCAAATCGGCCGCCCGCGCTGGTTGCCTCCACCCCTAACCGGGCCATCGGAGAAAAACCATGACAAAAACATACATCCTCAAAACCCAAACAGTTCCTGCGGACCGGAGCGCGGTGGAGACCTACTTGGCTCCACCACCTCCTTCCAAAGGAAAAATTATCGGCTTGGACTGCCATCCAGACACCTTCACTGCGGCGTTCTTCGTGGGCCAAACTCCCCACGACGCCCGCAAGATCGGCAGTCGGGAAAACCTCTCACCCGCATCGCGCTGGTCTACTTGGCTGGCAATGCCCCCTGCGTCTGGGTGCCCGACGAGCAAAGCCGCGAACGCCGCGAGTTGCTCCACGCCTACCGCAAGGCCGTTGACGAGCACACCGCCGCCACCAACTCGATCAAATCCTACCTCAACGGTCGTGGCCTCCGCCTGTGCAAACACAGCCTCGACGAGAAAACCACCTCCCA
>RFZT01000373.1 GCA_009920585.1 bacterium | reverse complement strand
GATCTGGTCTCATTTTTCGAGCGGATGGTTCCCGAAGAGGGCGAGGGGTATGTGCACACGATGGAGGGGCCGGATGACATGACTTCTCATATCCGAATGGCCCTCACGCGCACAAGCGAGGTGATCCCGATTTCCGCAGGACGTATGGTGCTTGGAACTTGGCAGGGGATATTTTTGTTTGAGCACCGAGTGATGCGGCATACCCGGCAATTGGCCGTGAATGTCACCGGCGTTTGAATCCGCCATCCCAGTAAAATGGGGGTGATACCATTGTCCCTTTGAAATTGGACTTTGCAGCGGAAAAGGGGGGCATGGCCGTCTCGGCCGTGTGGATACGGGTCTACTTTCTCGCACCCTCCCCATCGGAACCAAAGGGGCAGAACGCAGCACACAGGCGAGACGCGCTGTGCCCCTCTACTAAAATCCAAAAGCAAGCGGCTTTTGGTATGATATGAAAAAATCAGTCCCGATGAAGTTCGGCGGAGTGTGCCGCGAATCCCGCGCCAAAAGCCGTGAGCCAGAGGTGCCGGGTGGGTGATTGGAGTGCGGACTCCAATGCGACTAGAACGCTCGGACTGCTGATATTGCCGTAGCGACGAAGAACGTCACGCGTGTCGGTGAGGAAATTTCCGGGAAGCTTTCTCTCGATGGATTCAATGACGTCCCTGCCACCGGTGTGCGCGATGAGGCGTTCTGTATCGCGACTGCGGGACGAGTAAAGTTCGGCAACGGCATCCGAGGCCAGTGAGGGGACGGAGCGGTGAAGTTGGTTTTTGAGGCGTCCACCCTCATTGACGAAGCGGATTTTCTCACGGTGTTCGGGTTTGTGCAGGGTTTTGAATCCAGAAAATCCGAATTGATCATTCTGGTTGCTCGAGCGCCAGAGAGCGGCTGCGGCACCATCACCGAAAAGGCAGAGGCTGATGAGGACGCCGGGATCGTCGTTGATATAGAAGGCTGCAGAGGAAATCTCAACTGCGATGGTGGCGACGAGGGCTTGGGGAGATGCCGCTAAAATCCCGCGTGACGTTTCGAGCATGGGAAGGGCCGCTCCGCAACCTAATCCAAGGAGGTCCTGGAGCAAGCCTCTCGGAGACGTAACTGCTCAAGCCGGGGCACAAATATCCTGTGCAGGTGCAGATAAGAAGGGCGTCGATTTCATTGGGCAGCACAGAGGCTTGATCACATGCGGCAGTCAGAGCCTGTGCGGCGAGACGCGGGGCATGTGCCTCAAAAAGCCGATGCAGGGAGCCCGCATCGGATTGAAATACCGAGGCAAGGTCCTCTGGACAGAATCGGCGTGTCTCGATCCCCGATGATCCAGTGAGAATCTTTTCCAAAATCTCGATCGAGCGTGGACGGAGTGCATCGAGCGAACCTGAGGAGCGGAGAACTTCGAGGCATTCTTGCTGAGTGGTCTCGGTTTGTGGAAAGGCGCTGGAAAGGGATTGGAGATACATTTTAGCGCACAAGTTGGAGAAGAAGATCGTAAGGGACGGCCCGACGGCGGGCGAGTGAAGTCGTCAGTCGCATTCCGAATCGGGTGGTGAGAAGGGAGTGGAGGAGCCCCGCGATAGTGAGTCTGCGTCGGAAGCGCTGATGGTGCGCTTTTTTGGATGCAGCGGCGGCTTGATCCCAAGTTTGATGCCCGTGAGCATAGTCGATGGCGGGTTGCAGTGCGCACTCCGCAGACTCAAAAGCCATCGACATTCCATTGCCGGTGAATGGAGGGATCATGCAGGCCGAATCTCCGATAGAAAAGGGAGGCCCCGGCTGGGATCCGAGACGGAATCCCGCCACTCCGCAGAAGCTGGATGCGTCGATATCCGCGGCATCAAGGCGGTCGGCGAGTTTTTGAAGTCCACCTGCTCGAAGGTGGGCGATCAGCAAAGCGGGCCCTTTGGCTTTAGTTCCCATATGCGATTGGAAGAGCCCGCAAACATTCACCAGACCATTCTCGACTCGGGCGAGTCCGAGGTATCCCGTGGCCCCCATGTGCATTTCCAGATCGTGCATGAGATCCAAGTTGCGCACGTGAAACTTCAGGCCAAGCCAAGATCCCTGACGTTTTGGACGACCTGACGCCCATATGATGCCGGCCGCAGGTTGGATGCGGGACTGCGTGACGAGGCGTCCGCCAAGGTCGATGAATGTTTGCCGTAGGTTCTCGTCGAGCCGCCACCGAGAAATC
>RFZT01000372.1 GCA_009920585.1 bacterium | reverse complement strand
AAAAGTTCGGGGAAAAGTTCGGGGAAAAGTTCGGGGAAAACCGATGACAAAATCATTGCTATCGCTCGCAAATCGCCAAGTGTTTCCATTCCACAAATGGCCGAGATTTTAGGCATCAGCACACGCGCCGTGGAAAAACAAATTCGCCAGCTCAAGCAAACCAAGCGCCTTCTCCGCATCGGGCCAGCTAAAGGCGGGATCTGGCAAGTCGTGGAATGACGACTCGCTCATCGCAAGCTGTCTGTCTTAGGCGTTCATTTCCAACTGAATCGATCCTTACTCAATATCGAAAGCAGACGCTGAAGAACTTTTTTAGAGATGCAGAGGGGTTGAATATTTCGATGCCTGAGCAGCAATCCATCGAGAGGAAAGAGTCTTGGAGACGAAAAAACCAAAACACTCCACCTATTGACATCAGATGTTTGAAGAAATATCATCAAGCATCATGAGAACGACTTTGGATTTGGCGAGTCCTGTTTTGGAAGAGTTGAAGTCCTTGAGGGACAAGGAGGGAGGGTCCCTTGGGAGCTTGGCTTCGCGCCTTTTGGCCGAGGCTCTGACGGCTAAGCGGGCTTGCGCAGCGGCTCCGCCGGAGTTTCGATGGGAGTCTCAGGCTATGGCAGCCAAAGTGAATCTCGCGGATAAGGAAGCGGTCTATCGGATGCTTGATGAGCGATGAGCTATTCTTTCGACGCCAACCTGCTCCTTTACGCCTCAAACGAGTCTTCGGAGTTTCATAACCGTGCCAAAGCGTTTCTGATGGGGCGTCAGGAGGATTCGGACATTTTGTGCCTCACTTGGCCGGTGCTGATGGCCTACCAGCGCATTGCGACGCATCCCTCGATTTTTGCAAAACCCATGTCGGCGGTGATGGCGTGGGAAAATGTACAGCGACTGCTCAAACTTCCACGAGCCAGAGTCATTCAAGAAACGGCTTCTTTCGCTCTGGATTATGCGGAGGTGGCTAAATCGGCCGGCATTTATGGGAATCTGGTGCCCGATGCGCACATCGCCACGATTCTGAGGCAACATGGTGTGCGAAGGTTTTATACGGCCGATACCGATTTCAAAAAATTCGACTTTCTCGAGGTTGTGGATCCTTTGGCGTGAGACGAATTTCGCAGCGCTCCAATTTATGATTTCGCACCTTGCGGATGTTCCATTTTTTTTGGACGAGTTGGCGGAATTGCATGCGGCGGAGTGGAAACACCTTTATGTGGATTGGGACGTGAAGGCGGCGCGAGCCGAGTTTTCAGATCAAAAAGCGGATGGCTCGTTGCCTGCGACGCTTGTGCTGCATGAGGGGATGGAGTTGGTGGGATCGGTGAGTGTGGTTTTCGGTGACTGCCCAGCACGCCCGGATTTGGATCCGTGGTTAGCGAGTCTGTATGTTGTTCCTCAGCGGCGCGGGCAGGGGCACGGCTTGGAGTTGGTTCGTGCGGCGATCGCACTTACTGCCGCAGCAAAAGCGAAGCGGTTCCATGTTTTCACGGAGTCCGCGGAAAAGCTCTTTCAGCGCTGTGGTTTTGAAATACTAGACCACACAACGCTACAGGATGTGCCAATCACCGTTCTGGTGCTGACTCTTAGTTGAAGAGGCGGAGAACGCTTTCGCGATTGGCGTTGGCTTGAACGGAGATGGCGGCCTGGGCGTCGAAAAGGACTCGGTTTTTGTATTCCGCGGTGGTCTCCTTGGCGGCATCCGTAGTTGGGATTTTGCCAGTGTGTATTACGGGAATATCGAGGGTTTTTAGGGGAGCTTCGGCGAGTTGGAGAATGTTTTTGCGCTCTCTTTGATTTTCGCTCCGTGCTAGGGCGATGTGTTGGGTGAGAGACTGAATATCCGTCGGGGTGGCGACTAAGCGGGGGCGGTTGAGGCGAACGGAGGCTTGGCTCTCGGTGCTTTCCAGGTAGAGGGGATCCTCGTCATGGCCTTGGCTGAACAAGGAGAGGCTATTGAATTTCTCGTCGGCGAGAGATTGAAAAACCTGCAAAAAATCGGGATCGGCGCTGGGGTCTTGTCCGTCGAGGACCTCGGATTCGTGATCGACGAGTTTTTGAAGGTGCTCGAGGGCGATATCCTGGGTCTGAAGAAAGGAATAGGAATCGCTGAGACTCGCTTGGAAATTTTGGGCGCGGCGGATCGCTGTGGATGTCTGGGTTGATATCAACAGTTCGTCCGAGTCCTCAAACACACCGAAGT
>RFZT01000371.1 GCA_009920585.1 bacterium | reverse complement strand
CTACACCGTCCACCTGGCGGACTACACCAAGCGCCGGGTGCGACTGAGCCTCGGCACCCCGAGCGTCGAGCAGGCCCGCAAGCTGCGCGACAGGCTCCTGCCCCCCAAAACCAAAGCCAACTAACCCCTAAACCGATTCCAAATACTATGGTCAACATGACTGAAGAAGAAATCCAGAAGATGCTCAACCCAGAGGACTATCAATCTGAAGTCGTATCTTTCAATATCCTCGGACTTCACGAAGCCGCTCTCGAAATAGCCGAACGCAATGTCAAAGCCTGCGAGGACAGATCAAGTCTCTATGAGGCGGTCGTAGCTGCCATTAGCAACAAATGCTACGAGTTGGCCGCCCAATACGCCGACCGACTCAGATTGACCCAAAATCTTAATAAAGGGGACATCCACATCATCAGCCTCGCCTACAACTACGCTGGCAGGCACCCCGAAGCCTACATCCATTGCAGGCAAGCGGTCCTTCGCGATGAAACACCGGACTGCACCGATTTCTACTCATTGGCTTGTCGAGGTTCTAAAATCCACAGGCTGGACGAAGCGCTGGTCCACATTCTCCGCGCCTTTTCGTGTATCAAGCCGCCTCATAACTATCTATTTCGAAAAGTGTTTCTGGATTCTGAATTGGCCGATGTCTGGAAACACTCTGAAACAAGCTCGCCAAACCTACATCGCGCACTTGTGGTTCACTTCCAAAACTGGAAATCCATAGTTACAATAAACCAGTTCGCTGAGCCCGAGCGAATGGTTGATCACGCCGACCTCAAGCAGATCCCAGAGGAGTTTCATATCCTTCTCACATCCTGCTCCGTCTCCACATTCGAGACTCCGCCGCTTAAGTCAGCTCAAAACCCAGAACTCCACCGCCGCTATTTGAAATGGCAGGACGACCAGGTGCAGCCACGCCTTCTGGCATTCTCCAACTACATGGAAAAAGTGACCAAGCTGCTAGAGGATTGCCAAGGCCGCTTCGCCGCTTTTCAAGCCCACAAGGGACGGTTCGGGGCAGCCCGCGTCCATCTTTTGGAGATTCTAAGAAAATCGCCGGATGCTGATCCCTCCAAGCTACCCGAGATTCCGCTGCTCGCTCCCCTCATTGCGGAATTCAGAAATCAATTTGAAGAGTCGCCCGAGGCTTTCGTCCGGCTGGTTAAAAGCGGGCGTGTGGGTTTAAGCCCAGAAAAAGTGGCAGAGTTGCCACTAGCGAACCGCAATTCTGCTTTGGCTGCCTTGCGGGTGGCACGAAGGCATCAACTGCTCCGTCAACACGACCAAGCCATCCAGGCCTTGTCCACCTGCGCCAAAATCTGGCCCTGGGATGAAGTCCTCCTCATAGATTTAGCACGAAGTCTTTCCGAGGCTGGCCATGCCGAGAAAGCCCTTGTTGCACTGGATGCGATACCACCCCGCGCGCTACCCGATGATGTTCGAAAGCAACTTGAGCAGAACATTAATTCCAAAAATTGGGAGAGGATCAGCCTGAGTAAACCACCGGAAATTCCACTCCCCAACTTCCGAGAATTCCACCCAGGAGCAAACCAAGAGTTTCTTCAATGGCTCGAGGAAGCCGAAAACTCCAACCGATCTTTCAACCCATAAACGAACCTTCCGTTACTACACAAAACGAGTCACACACTGTGGAAAGCGCCTTCCTAGATCTGTGGCGCACCATTCAAGCCAGCCACTATGATCTAGGAATCCTCCAACCGGGATTCGCCACGCACCCGATCCTGCAAAAACCTTCCCTCACCCGCTTGATCGATTTGGCCAGACAACAAAAAACACCAGCCATCAGGACAGCACTCGAACACGCTTTGAGCATCACCACACACAACCAAGGAATCGCGCTTCAGATGTGGTGGACTCAAGTCGCCTGGCTCAAACGCCGCCTGGCCGGCTGCGTGGAGTTTGATTGGAAGGCCACCGATATTACCAGACGAGCTATTGCTCTTGAGGAACTGCTCGCCCATTTCCAGATTCGTTCGTTGAACCCGCCTCCAGCCGCCCAGTAGAAGCCAAATAAAATCCCATGCCCACGAATACAAATCCCAGCAAGGACACTCCAAACAACGAGGACCCTGTGACACGTAGTGCCGAAGCAGCCGAAAAACTCACCAACAGGATCCTTGTCGGCCTCACCAGTAAGCGCTCCGACGAAGAATGGGAACACTGCAAGGAACGCACGATCGCCCTATTCCGCCAAAAA
>RFZT01000038.1 GCA_009920585.1 bacterium | reverse complement strand
GGGAAAAAAGGCGTTGAGGCAGATGCAGGCCCATTTGAGTTGATAGAGCGGAGTGAGAAGTGCGAGGCGCCGATGGAGGGCGTTGGGATTGCGAAAGAGGGGGATGGTTTTTTCGAGGAAAAGAGCGGCGAGGCTTTCCGGGAGGAGGCGGTCAGGTTGGTTGGTGAAGTCGATAAGGGTTTTTGCGGGGTCGTCCCAGCCGGCATATTCGAAATCGACATAGCGGAGTGTGCCATCTGATTGCCGAAGGGCATTGTGGAAGCCGAAGTCTGAGGGGGAGAGGCAGCGCTCTGAAGGAGCGAGAATTTCGTGGCGAGCGGAGTCTGGGAGAGCTTCGATTCTCTTGCGGAGCTCGTGCCAGAGCGGAAGGAGAGTGTCGCCAATGAAGACCACGACTTTCTCATGATCCTCGCTGGTGGACTGGATTTGCTGAAGGCGGACGATACGCGCGGCGGTGGTCTCGAGGTGTGCCTGGATCGAGAAGCAAGCTTCGGAGACAGGAGGGAGGCTTTTGGCGAATGCTGGTTGGGCGTTCATTTCCGCAAGGAACTCTGCGGCATCGAGGATGTCGGATTCGCCTATTTCTTGCGGTGGATTGCCTGAAATGAATTCCAGCAGGGCAAAACGTGTGGATGAATCTTTTGCGAGTGGCGAAGAAGCTTTAAGGGAACCGATGGATTGAAGGAAATCGAGAAATGCCCATTCCTGCCCAAGTCGATCACGGGGATCGGACTCACTCCAGAAATAGCTTTTGAGAAGGAAGGATTCAGTGCTGCAGTCCACACGCCAAACGCGGTTATTGCGACCACCGGGAAGGGGCAGCACGCTTTGGGGAGCGGGCTTCCCCAGTTGAGCAAGAAAGCTGGCGGCGGCTTCGGGCGGCGTCATTTTTTAGGAAGTCAGAATTTGATAAACGGCATTTGTCCAGGATATGACCCGTGGTGTAAGGGACCAATCTGAATGAGCTTGGACTGGATCGAAGAGGAAGAAGGTGGTGGATGAGGGAAATCCTGCCGTGAGGAAAACCTCGGGAAGGTCGTCGATAATCGCTCTTGGATTTAGAGCGGCAATCGCGGCCACTTTCGCATCGCGAGTATCGAAGAAATGCAATGGCAGATGCGCAAGCGGAGTCGATTCAAGCCAGGTGGTGGCCGCTTTGCGAAGATCGCTCCTTGAGCCAAGAACAGGAAATTGTGTTTTGTGGCTTAGGATGACGATCTCTTCTCTCGATGCGGCAACGAAGTCGGCACAACCGGTGTAAAGTGTGGCCTTCCCGATTTGCTCACCATAGACGAGGCCTTGGAGGCGGGTCCAAAGTTCGTTGCCTCCTTTGGCAAGAGCAGCGACTTTAATGGTGGGTTTGCTGATTGCGATGCCAACAGCAGGAAGGCAATCGAGTAAAGATGCGGCAGCGCGAAAGGCCTCGTCGTAGCAGATGATCGTGTTATCGAGGTCCAGAGCGATCATGCAATCTCGGCGGCGATCCGTCGGGCGAGGCTTTCGGCATCTATGCCACAGTGACTTCGCGCCTCTTCCTGCTCGCCGCAGTCATGCAGAAACTCGTCGGGAATCCCAAAGCGAATCAGGCGAGGCGGGTGCTTTTGAGAGGATAAACACTCCGCCACAGCGGATCCAAAACCACCGAGGACAGAGTGTTCTTCAATAGCAAATACAGGAGCAGATCCCAAATTGGTGAGCACTTCCAAATCGAGAGGCTTCACACTCGCACAGTTCCAGACAGTGGCTTGTATATTCTTTTTTGCTAGAAGCTCGGCGGTAGCAAGGACCTCACCGAGTATCGTTCCGCACGCCAGAAGAGTGACGTCAGAACCACTACGAAGGCGCTGCCAGCGACCTGCCATAAAAGACGACTCCTGAGTCAGAATCGGCTCCCCTTTTTTACCGATGCGCAGATAGGCGGGCTGGCTTTGCGCAAATGCCCAACGAAGAGCAGAGCGGAGTTCCGGAGCATCGGCAGGAGCTAGCACATTCATTCCCGGAAGGCTACGCATGATAGCAAGATCTTCAAACGAATGGTGCGTGGAGCCAAGCGCAGAATAAGAAAGCCCGCTCCCAGTGCCAACAATGGTCACCGGCATTTCGTGATAGCAAACATCGAGCTTGATTTGCTCCAGACAGCGGGTCGTGACAAATGGAGTAATGGTGTAACAAAGCGGGCGCAGGCCACTGGAAGCTAATCCTGAAGCCAGTGAGATCATATTGGCTTCAGCGACACCGCAGTTGTAAAAGCGAGTCGGCATCGCTTCTTTGAATTTGTCGAATAGACGATTACCGATGTCGCCGCTCAAAACCACGATGCGCTCATCGGCGAGAGCGAGTTTCAGAATTTCATCAGCAAAGGCGTTGCGCATGGAAAAAGGTAGTGGGATTTAAGATTTACCAAATCCGAGTTGCACCAAGAGCTTCAAATGGGAGATCAGAAGTAATGACGGGCAGGCTTCGTTGAATCGAATCTGCGGCAATGAGTCGGTCAAATGGATCTCGATGGATCATCGGAAGTTCTCCGCTAAGAAAGAGAACCTCCTGATCCATCGGCAGCATCGCAAGTTGAAAAAAATCCATGCGTGAGGGAATCCACTCCCTTGGATTTACTGGCAAGGGTAATTTACCAGAAGCGTTTTTTATGACGATTTCCCAGATGGAAGCTGAACTCAAAAATCGCAGATCCGCTTTGTTAATAGTTTTGACTGCTTTTGCAGAGAGGCATTCTGGTTCTAGGGCAAGCCAGAGAAAAGCGCATGTATCGAGCAGGCAATTCACAGCCCCATCTCCTGAAGTTCCTTATCGCTGAGTGGCGCAAGTGCTGATGAAGGCACATGAAAGGGGATGTCCATCATTTCGCCAACGTTGGGGCGCTTGTGATTCGGTTTAGCAACTAAGGGCACAAGTTTCGCAACAGGCGTCTTCCCTCTTGATATTAAAAACTCTTCGCCCATCTCCACTTTTACAAGATACTTGGAAAGATGAGTTTTAGCCTCATGGACACTAATAGTCATGGAGTTACCCTAAAAGAAGAAAGAAAGTTAGTCAAGTTAGTCACGGTTATCAAAAATCTCTGAATATGCTTTTTCGACTTCATCGGAGGTTGGAGCACGGTAGTGCCAATTGTTATCGTCCTCAATGAAGGATGCCCCCTTGCCCTTTACCGTACGAGCGATGATAGCTCGAGGGCGGTGATCGCGTGGCTTTTCGAGGGAGGATAGGATTTCGTCTATCGAGTGTCCATCGAGCTCACAGGCATCCCATCCGAAACTAGCCCATTTTTCGGCCAACGGCTCCATTTGCATGATGTCGCGGGAACGCCCGGTAGCCTGCCAGCCGTTAAAATCGACAAGCACAGTAAGCGGTCCAGTTTTGAGTTTCGGAGCAAGCATGGCAGCCTCCCATACGCTTCCCTCCTGGCACTCGCCATCACTCATGATCACAAACGTAGAATGCGGATTTTGTTGAATGGAGGATGCCAGCGCAACGCCAAGACCAACGCCTAGGCCATGCCCCAGCGATCCCGTGGCCCATTCCACGCCGGGAGTCATATCCGGACAAGGTTGCTCAGGGAGCGACGCTCCATGCTGATTGTAGCGGGCAAGTTTTTCTTCGGGAAAAAAACCACGCTTCGCCAGAGTCGCGTAGAGGGCGCTCACCGCATGACCTTTACTGAAAATGAGCCGATCGCGATTCGGATCGTTTGGTTGTGCGGGATCGATTTTGAGAACACGCCAATACAACGCCACAAGCAAATCCACGCAGGAAAGTGCGCCGGCAAGATGGGCGCTTTGGGCCTCATGCGACATGCGAATGAGGCGGTAGCGGATTTCTCTGGCGTGGGTTTCGAAGTCTGAGTTCAATGGAAGAGTTACCAAATCGTGTTTACGGGATACTGGTGAATGAGTGGATCTGGGCTAATTATGGTAAGCCCATTGATAATGGCATGACAAATCAGAATTCGGTCGAAGGGATCACGGTGGTGAGCGGGTAACTTTTCGATAAAGAAAATATCCGCATCCGAAAAAGCGTTATAGAGCAACTTATGCCTAGAAATCGCTTCAGGGATAAATTTATGGGGAGGAATGCCCAGAGGTAGATTCCCTTTATCGTATTTGAGTTGAATTTCAAGAGTTGTTGCCTGATGAACAAAAAGCTCATTCTCGGCATCGCTCACCAACCCAATAACCTTGGCGGAGAGACAATCTGTGCGGTCACTCATCCAAAGAAAAGCGCACGTATCGAGAAGGAATTTCACAATGGGGACTTGGGTGCTATGTCGGGGAAAATCGAAGCTTTGTAAAAATCCTCACCCGTCTCCAAATCTTCCTTTAGAAAAACCACACCGATAGGACAGAGGCCTTTCATAAGTCCGATTTTTCTTTTAGGACGCTTAACTGAAGGATGGCCAAGTGGACGAATTTCTGCAATTGGCTTATTTCTTTCGCAAAGCACCACCACGGAACCACCTTTCACAAGCCGTGTATAATGGGCAAGGTGTTTTTTTGCCTCAGCAAGGTTGGCCGTTATCATAGCAATATAACTAATTCAGAGATGGAAAGAAGTCAAGTTGATTAGAAAATGTGACTATTTTGTCACAGCCAAGAGAACCAACAAACTATAAAACCGAGCTGAAGATATAATATAACCAATTACTTCAAATTCACTTCCTGCATACGTTTGATGTTAAAATAAAGCGGATTAGTGAGCGGGTCGGCGACTTTCCCGGCACGGAATGCTTCGGTGAGTTCGCGAATCGCATCTTCGATGGTGAATCGTGGGGCATAGCCGAGTTCGCGGAGGATTTTATCCGAGGAAATGTGGTAGGAACGGTTGTCGTCGGTAGGGGTATGGGCGATTTCGACTTGGCTGCCGACGACTTCTCGGACCTTCTCTGCAATGGCGTCGAGGGAGAGATTTTGGTAACCGGCATTGAAGACTTTGCCGTCAATCTGAGCGGCAGGCAGGGCGAGGCATTTCACATAGAGTTCGGCACAATCGCGAACGTGGAAATTGGGTCTGAGTTGGCTGCCTCCAAACACGGTGATTTTACCTTTGTTGACCGCATGGTTGGTCAGAATATTCACCGACAGATCGAGACGAAGTCGTGGCGACCATCCGCAAACTGTGGCAGGACGGAGCGTGAGTGTGGTGAAGCCAGGCGCTCGGCGTTTCTCGAGTTCGTCCTCACACATAGCTTTGAAGCGGGAGTAGTCTGTGAGTGGTTCGCGAGGGAGGTCTTCGGTGACGTTTTGTTCTTCCTTTACGCCATAAACACTAGATGAGGAAGCGTAGATGAAACGCTGCACGCCGCTTGCCTTGGCGATATCCACAAGAGGAAGGAAGGCATCGAAATTGATCGAGCGACCGAGAGCGGGATCGAGCTCGAAACTCGGGTCATTGGAAATACAGGCGAGATGGATAACGGCATCGCACCCCGATAAAGCGCGACGAAGAAGAAGCTCATCACGCATGTCGCCTTGGATGACTTCCAATCGCGCGCGGTCATTGGCAGGAATTCCGTCAAAAACTTGACCTCCATAGATCAGAAGATCGAGAACGCGGACATGGTAGCCGGCTTCAAGTAAAAGAGGCGTGAGCACAGAGCCGACATAACCGGCTCCGCCAGTAACGAGGATTGTTTTAATGTTGGGATTTTTCATGAACGGATTTTTATGGATAGAAAGGATGATGAGGCGAGGATCAATTCGTTTCGAAGGGGTTTATCAAGGGAACTCTCGCGTTTTTAAAATCTCGAGTGTTGCGCGTAGCCATGGTGAGGTTGTGGGCGATCGCCGATGCGGCAATCAGGCTGTCTTTGATTGGCATAGCGTGGCCCTTGGATTTGAGGTGGGCCAGCAAACGGGCCCATGATGATGCAGCCTTACTGTCGAAGTCGAGACAGTGAGCAGTGGAGCGTATTTTTTCAAACCACACTTCGAGTTGTTTTTTTCTTCTACTCGAGGGGAGAAGCAGGATCCCGTATTCAAGTTCTCCTAAAATGACCGGTGTCACCGCGAACTGCGCCTCATTGAGCCGTAGCCATTCCAAAACCTGTGGCGCGGGATCAGGTTTGGTGGCCTCACTCAGTAGATTGGCATCGACAATATATTTCACAGTGTGTCCGTGGATTCGGAGCGGATGGGTTCAAACCAGCCTTTCACGGGGCAGGAGGCGAGAAGATCGACTAGGCCTTGATTGGATGGCGGAGAGTTGAGGGTGAGGAGGTATTTTCCAGAATCCAAACGCTCAATATCGAACGACTCGCCACCGCGGAGCCGATCAAGTCGGCGAATGGGTGATGGAAGCACGACCTGCCCCTTGGTGGAAAGCATAGTTGTCATGAAAAGTAAGATAGTTTCTTACATCCATGAAGTCAATCTGCAAGCTGATGGCAGAGTGACTTTCATGAGGTGTGTCCAAGGTGTTTGAACCAGTCTGCCGTGGCTTCAGCAATGGTGGATTGATTCCAAAGGGGGGCATCGCGCCAGTCGTCAATGACAGCCATCATACGTGAGACGCCTTCCTCTAGCGAGATGGAGGGGGTCCAAACAATACGAGAAGTGATTTTTTGCGTATCGGCAAAAGTGCAGTCCGGCTCACCGGGACGGCGCGGAATAAATTCCTTGTCGCCACCAAGCAGTTCAACAAGGCGATTAACAGCGTAGCTGTGACCGGACCCGACATTAAAGATCTCGCCTTGGGCATCGGATTTGGCGCAGGCGAGGAATGCAGAGGCCACATCGGACACAAACGTGAAGTCGCGTGTTTGCGTGCCATCACCCACGACGGTAAACGGAACCCCTGCTAGCTTTTGTTTCAAAAAGACACCGAAGACAGCTCCGTAGGCTCCGGTAGTGCGACTGCGCGGGCCATAGACATTAAAGAGGCGAAGTGAGAGCGTTGGCAGTTGATAAACTTTATGCCAATGCATCACCATTTCCTCACCCATGAGTTTCGTTAAAGCGTAAGGATGTTCCGGCTTACATGGAGCGGATTCTGTCGTAGGATAAGTGTCCGGAATGCCGTAGCAGGTGGAACTCGCAGCGTAGAGAAACCGCTTCACTCCTAGCTCGCGAGACAATTGAAGAGCTCGAAAGGTGCCTTCAACATTGACCTGAAAATAGTCCTCCGGATTGACGATCGAGGGCACGAGATCGGCTCTGCCTGCAAGATGAAAAAACCAATCGCAATCAGACAATGGCAGATCGTCTTTAGAAAGATCGCGGATGTTTTTCTCAAGAAAACGGAAGGCGCCACTCTTTCTAGCCGCATCTAGGTTTTTCAGCCGACCGGTACTGAGATCATCGACCCCAAGAACTTCATGCCCATCTGCAAGGAGGGCATCCACAAGGTGACTACCAATGAAGCCCGAGGCTCCCGTGACGATACAACGCATAGTATTAGAAATTCAGCAGAGACATGGCACCTTTGAGAAGATCCGCCTTGGATATCGGGCGTTCGTTACCGACGATATTGACAGCCTGCGCTCCGGCGAGTTGACCAAGAAATGTCGCTACATCCAACGGCAATCGCTGCACAGCCGCTAAGCCTGCGACAGAGAAAAAGGCGTCACCCGCACCCACTGTATCCGTGACCTCAGTGACAAGCGGAGGAATCTCGGAGGGCTCGTAGCCTGCAGCGAGACCAAGCGTCATCACACTGCCGCGAGTTAGCCATGCATAACTTGATCCAAAACTCTTAGCAATCGCTGCCAATTCACCCTCGGCATCAAAGTTTTTCAGCCCGCAAGAGAGCATAATTTCCTGATTATCTAGCGAAAAAGCATCAGCTCGCTGGTATTGGCGAGTGATGATATTAAAGCCATGGTTATTGCTGTTCGTCTGGCAATTCAGAACTAAAAACGGGGCTTCCTCCTGCACGAGTTCGCGTAGTTTTTTTTGCATGAGGCCGTGACCGAAATCCGTTAGCAGCACCACATCGCAGGATTTCATCTCCCGACGAATCGAGTCAAATAACCTTTGCTGAACCGCCTCAGACGGAGGTTCGTCATTCAGGTAGTTAATCGAAAAAAGCTTCGAGAGCTCGTTTCCTGCAAAGAGCGGCTCAACGTAACGCTTCTTAACTACAGTAGTGAAGGATTCCTCACGCAAAGTCGCATCCTCCTTTTCGGAAAGTACGCCGCCGACCAATTCATCAACCCAGGGTTCCGTGCCAAGAAGGCTTACGAATCTCACGTTGGAGCAAAATTCCTTCACGTGACGAACCACTGCAAGGGCACCTCCTAGGTAGGTATCCTGATGCAGAAAGCGCCCTGAAATAATGCGATTCTTCGAGGTGAGCCCTTGGACGCTCAGACAAGCGTATTGGTCGATGATGGTATCACCAATCACCAGCACGCGGAGGTTTTGAAAACCATCCACCATCGTTCGGATTTCTGCTGCCGAGGTTCGCGTGGCGAGCTTCTGGCAACAGGCACGAACTTTCTCTGGGAGGTGACCGAAATGATGATTTAAAAGTTTGGTCGAACTAAAAACAACAGATCCGATATAGCGGACTTCCCCACCGTGAGAGCGGACCTCAGTAAGATCGTCATGGATGTTTCCCGTCACATCGTTCGAGGCATCTGCGTATTCGCTGCCCTTGCAGTAAATATCAGGCTTCACCAAACGTATCGCCTCCACCGCAGCAGTAAAGGGAATGAGAACGACGTAATCCACGCAAGATAAAGCGGCGACTGTTCGAGTGCGCAAAGCATCGTTGAAGCACGGACGCCCGGGCCCTTTGTTGACATGCTGCTCGTCTGTCACCGTCACCACAAGGAGGTCTCCCAAAGCACGGGCCTCCTCCAGATGGACTATGTGGCCGGGGTGGATGAGATCGAACGTGCCGTGGCATTGAACAATACGTCTCCCTTCTTTACGTTCCTGATCAAAGACAGCCGAGGCCTCCTTGAAGGTAAGAATTTTACTTTTATTCATTCGAGAGGATCTGAAAGGGCCTTGGTGGCTTGATGGCAAACGAGCATTTGAAGGTCTTCGGCGACCTGCATATCGTCAACGGGAAAATGCAAGACGTAGTCGGCTAATTTCAGTGCCTTCCCTCCGTCAAAGCCAACGAGCGCCCACGATTCAACCCCCAGCTTTTTGCATTCCTCGAGGGCGCGGAGAATGTTGGGCGAGTTTCCGCTTCCCGAAAGTGCGATGGCTATGTCACCGGGGGAACCCAAAACACGCAACTGAGTGGAAAAAATATTTTCGTAACCAGTGTCGTTAGCCAGGCATGTAATGACTGAAACATTAGCCGCCAGCGAATGAGCGCGCACCCCTCCCCTCCCACTTTTTCCAGCACCGTAAATAAGATCAATCGCCCAGTGGTTCGCATTGGCGGCACTCCCGCCGTTTCCAAAAAGAAAAACTTGAGACCCCCGACTCCTCGCTGAATCGAGGCTAGAAATGAGCCGGTCAAGCGAGTCGGACTCCACTTGTTGAAAAGCATGATTAAGCAAATGCAGATAATTGGACATGGAGTCTTTCAATTAGAGATTAGAACTAAAAAAATATTCGTACCGCCAATTAAAACGAAAAGCAAAGGCGATTCATAACAACTGACGAGCTAACACAAAAAGCTCGCAAACGTTCGACTAAAAGACACCACAGCGAACGGAACACATCACTCAGGCTAACGAACATCGAAAAATGCTAGAGCAAGATTCACGCTTGCGCTTGGGAACTTTCGTGAGAACGATGTGAACTCTATGCCTACTCTTGCCATTGTTTACGGAATCCTCATTGATGCCCTCGGCGTCGGTGGCTACATCGCCACCGGGTCAACTCACAAAACAGCCCTCATCCCTGTCGCTTTCGGTTCCGTCATTTTTCTCTGCGGTTTCATAGCCGCAATGATGCCCAAACTCCGGATGCATATGATGCATGTAGCCGCCCTCACAGGGTTGCTTGGCGTGCTTGGTGGCTTGGGAATGGGATTGCCTAAATTAGGCAAACTCATGGCTGGCACAGCCGAAAGACCAACTGCGGTCATCCTGCAAATCGCGATGGGAGCATTGTGCCTTCTTTTTCTCGTATTCTGCGTGAAGTCCTTCATCGCCGCCCGACGCGCCCGCAAATCAGACTAGCCCATTCTCGGGAATAGTCCACCTAGCAGACCTGCCAACTGGACTTGCTTAGCTACACAGAAAAAGTGAATTCCACATAAGTCGAGTGATTTTACCCAACTTGACACTTGAGTTCCGCTCGAATCTGTGCGAAGATTTTTTAGCTTCGAGCGTTTCCATTCATGCAATACGGTTCCGTCGACCTTTTTAAATCCGGTCATTGGTCTGAATTCATAGCGGTATCTTCGTTCCTCGCCACATGTAACCAAACATGCACTGGTGGGGGGATCCGCATCGCTTGAAGCCCAAAAACAGGCACTCCGAACGTCAGGGGAATTCGTCCCCTTTCGGCACGCCAACAAAGCAACGCAGTTAGAATACATATGTCATCAGAATACACACCGAGCGGACAGGGCCGCTCTTCCCGCAGAGGCGGATCCCGTCGTCCAGGACGCGGAAATCGCCCGTCATCGTCCAACACACAAGAAACCAAACCCGCCGCAAAAAAATCCATTCTCGCTCGAATCTTGGGATTTTTGACAGGCAATAACGAAGCAGCCCCATCAAACATCCGAGAAGAGCGACCACGCTCCGAGCGCGCTTCCCGCAGTGAGTCATCCGAACGTCCATCACAAGGACGTTCCAACCGCTCCGAACGTCCCACGGGCATGCGTTCACCTGAAGTCGTAGAAGTCACATCCCCTCGCCTCTACGTAGGCAACTTGTCATTCGACGCCGCTGAAAGCGACTTATTCGATCTTTTCAATGGGGTTGGTTCTGTTCAAAACGTCGAGATCGTCGTGAATCGCCACAACATGCGCTCGAAGGGTTTTGCCTTCGTGCAAATGCAATCCGTGGATGAGGCCAAGCGTGCCGTCACAGAACTCCACGACAAAGAATTCATGGGCCGCAAGCTCGTGGTTAGCGGTGCCAAGGCGCTCGATGAACGTCGTTCAGAACGCACAGAACGCCCGGTCGCTGCGGAATAACCCGTCAACTTCCAACACCAGGCCCCGTCCGATCATCGTGACGGGGCCTACTGGTGTAGGCAAATCCTCCTTCGCCGCTGCACTCGCGGTTCGCTTAGGCGGTGAGGTCATCGGTGCCGATGCCTATCAAATCTACGCTGGTCTTCCCATCCTGACCGCGCAACCCTCCCAAGAATTACAGACCCTCGTTCCGCATCATTTGATCGGCTTTCTCGATCTTCGTGAATCCTTCGACGTCGCCCGCTACCAACGTCTCGCCCATGCCGCCATTGCGGATATCCAATCGCGGAACCGCACGCCGATCATTACAGGAGGCACTGGACTTTATCTCAAATCCCTCACCCACGGCTTAGCCAATCTTCCTCCCATTGATCCCCTCCTACGTGAGCAGATCGCCACGCTCAGCCTCTCAGACGCTATCAAAAAACTAGCCTCACTTGATCCTGAAGCCCCCACTCAAATCGATCTATGCAACCCCGTGAGAGTCCGTCGCGCTTTAGAAATTGTGTTTTCCACCAGCCAACCCCTTGCTATCGCGCGCCAGCAGTGGAACTCGACCTCAAGCGCTCCATTTGAATTTTCTGGCCTCACGCTTTTGCGACCTCACGAAGAACTCCATACTCGCATTAGATCCAACGTCGCATCTCTTTTTGAGTCCGGCGTCGTGGAAGAAGTTCGTTCGGCTCAAGAAGCCGGACTGACAGCGTCAAAAGCTATCGGGTACCGTGAGATTCAAGCCCTGCTTCGCGGAGAAACCACCCTTGCAGAATGCCGGGAGGCCATCATCCTCGCCACTCGGCAATACTCAAAAAGACAGATTACCTGGTGCCGGACGCAGTTTGATTTTCCAAATTTGGAATTATCCGACTCCCTTACCGAAAAAGAGACACTAGACTCAGCCATGGCACTACTTAATATTCCTACCATGTAGCCCCCTTTCTCCTGATGTTGAAATTGCGTTATCGACTTCCACTTTTTTCTCTCTTGGTTCTGCTTGCCCAATCAGGCTGCCAAAGCATTCGCTCGATGCCATCCACATCGAGCCCGAATGCCGAAATTCAGATCTACGCGCCGAAGCCGGTCTCCGTTGAAGAAGGCATCGCCTCTTGGTATGGCGGAAAGTGGATCGGTCGCCTCACGGCCAATGGCGAGCATTACCACGCCAACGACTTCACCGCCGCACACAAAAAACTCCCCTTCAACACTCGCGTCCGAGTCATTCACCCCAAAACGGGAAAATCCATCATTGTTAGAATCAATAACCGCGGCCCCTTCGTCAAAGGCCGCATTATCGACCTCAGCGTCGAAGCGGCAAAAAAACTAGGCACCTATGATATTGGTCTCGCCAAAGTACGACTCGAAGTGCTTCGCCCCATACCGATCATGACCTCACCCAATCTCAAAACGAGGTCCACCAAGCCAACTTCCTCACCATCGCCTTATCCTGCCCCAGTAGATGAGCCAAAGCCGAAACCCAAATCGCGAAAGTCTCTAAGCTCACCGACCCCCACTACCTCGACAACCGATACTCCAAAAAAAAAGGCCCCAAACAACAAATCACCTAGCCCAAAACCAAAAGAATCTTCCAAATCTGCAACCGCTACAAATTCCATAGAGTCAACCACCCCAAAGACAAAAGTGAGATCCACCAAGCTTGTGGCATCGCCAAGCCCCGCTGCCTCATCCGTCGAATCTGCTAAGCCCAAACTTAAAGCGCCAGCACCTGTAAATTCACCGA
>RFZT01000370.1 GCA_009920585.1 bacterium | reverse complement strand
GGAGCGCCAAGGTCCCCGAAATGTCTTCGAAATTCCGCCACGCGCTTAAAAGTTTGCTCTCGGGAAGCATTCATCCTATCAGTAGAATCATGGTAACGACCATTGAAGATCTGAAACAACTCCCCGTTTCCGAGAAAATCCAACTCGTCGAGGACCTGTGGGATTCCATTGCAGCGGAAACATCCCCGATTGGCCTTTCCCCGCAGCACATCGCCGAACTAGACTACCGCCTGGATGCGCTGGAAAAAAATCCCAGCCACGGAACACCGTGGAGCACTGTTCGCGAAAAAATCCTGGCCTCCCTGTGAGTTTGCCAGTCATTTTCCGGGAGGAAGCCGAAGCCGATATGGCCGAGGCAGCTCTTTGGTATGAACGGCGTTCTCTCGGGTTGGGAGCCGAGTTTGTGCGAAGTGTGGATGCCTGTCTTGCTTTGATTTCCCGCCAGCCCACTCTATTTCCAATCGTGCACCGTCAGGCCCGAATGGCCTTGCCCCGGCGATTTCCTTATTTGATCATCTATCGTGTCTTCCCGGATTTTATCTCGATCGTTGCCGTCATTCACGGCAAGCGCCACCCCCGCCGTTGGCAAGCCCGACTGAAAGAAGACGAAACTTTCCCAGCCGAATAGGTTCCCATACGACCTTTGGAGGGCGAAGCTCCGTCGGCACCTTCTCGCCCCCGCATTTTCCCTCTCACAGAGCCACGGGGGAACACGGAGGAGTTTCAGGATTTTCATCGACACGCGTCGTAGCATTCACCTGCGACATTTACACCGCCCCCTTCACAAAGCAATGGCGTGCATCGCAAAATGCTTTCATCGCCCCCTCTCTCTTGCAACTCGGAAAACTTCTTATCCCAAAAAATCCACAAGTGATGGAGTCCTCCAAGCGATGTAATGAGGGAGGTTGAGAAGTTGATAGTCGACTGGTTGGCCGAGGGTGGTTTTGACCTGCATTTTCTGGAGACTCGGGGGATTTCGATCCATGCGAACGGCCAGGGTAAGCGACTTGTCGTGCATGAATTGATGTAGGCTCTTCATGGCTCCGGCGGCACCGCTTTTGGTTTCCACCGGCACGATCCGGCCATGGCATTCCACCACGAGGTCGATCTCGCCGACTCGGCCGTTTTCCCGCCTCCAGTGGAAGAGTTGTCCCCGTCGCGTGGGTTCACCCATGGCGGCACGGAGTTGTTGGGCGATGCCTTGTTCGCTGAGTCCACCGCGCAGGGATGCCGCCACATCCGTCCAGCGCGGAAAGGAATTGCCGGCCGGAGTGTTCCAGAGTCCGTGAGCCAATCCCACATCGAGGAGCGCCACTTTTTGCAAGCGGTCATTGATTTTCCCAGCCAACGGCACACCGTTGCATTCCGCATGGGGAATTTTGTTGCAGAGTTGCGCCATGCAGAGCAAATCGAGCGCGCGCTTGGCCTGCTGGTGTTTCACCTTGCCGCTCACATGGCTGTAGATGAACTTGCATCCCAATTGATCGACCGCGCCGCGCAGGACATCATCCAAAATCCGACGATCCATCCGGCCGGAGTATTTGGCAAAGTCGTTTCGATAAGTCTGGATGAGATCGCGTTGCAGTCGCCGACACTCGCTGGCCTGTGCTCCGGCGGAATCAGCCGCAACCACCTCGGGCATTCCACCGGTCATCAGATACCGGTCATAATATTCCATCGCCTGCGCATGAGTGGCTTCGCCCAGCGGAAGGCCGGGAGTCCACTCTGCCAAGCGCTGCAGGAGTCGCGCTTGACGATGTGCTTGCAGAAACTCCGGAAACGACATCGGCTCTACAAAAGCGAAGGAAACCCTGCCCACCGGCATGCTGTATTCAAAATCCCGAAGCGCGAATTCCAGCAGCGACCCAGCCGCGATTACCGGCAACTCCGGCATTTCCTCGGCAAACCACCGCAATTTTGCCAACTCCTCCGGCACTGTCTGAATCTCATCCAAAAATAAAATCAATTCCCCAGCGGAAGCTGCCACGCCGGTCCTCAGTCCAAGATCATCGATCCATTGCCGCGGGCCGCTTCCCTCCTCTCGAAAAATCCGCGCATATTCCGGATTCCGATCAAAGTTCACCTCCAAAAGCATCCGCCCACTCGACCGGGCCAACTCCCTCACCAACCATGTCTTCCCCACCTGACGCGCCCCACGCAGGATCAGCGGTTTGCGTCGCTCGGATTCAAGCCATGACGCTAAAAAATCGGAAAAGATG
>RFZT01000369.1 GCA_009920585.1 bacterium | reverse complement strand
CACGTTTCAGGATGAAAAAATGCAACAGAACGTGGATTTTCATTCCGCCGCGCCGAGTGCTTATACGCAAGACCCAAGGAGCAATCCCGAGTACCAAAGGCCGTAGTCGTTGGGCGGAGGTATTTGAGAGTAGAAATCGGCTATTCATAATAGCAAGTAGGAATTCAAAGACCATCCCTCTTTTAGGGGTGGTCTTTTTTTATTGAGGCTCTTTTATAGGCCAAAGGGAGCAGCACAAAAATGTAAGGCTGCCGTTTTGATGGTGTCGGAGCCGGAGCAAAACTAGACAGAGACGGTTCAAAACTAGACAGCGGAGACGGAGCAAAACTGGATTTCTGCAGGATCGCACTTGAAACGACTGGTGTTGAGGTGATTTCAAGTGAGAGTAAGCCATCGTCCGCAGGATACGGCTCTGCCGGAGGGCAACCGGAGCAGTGGACGTTGCCAAAGGGGCTGATACCTCGGTGTTGCGGCACGGCTTACCCCGGGCCGCGACACTCTTCGCAAAAAGCCCATTGGCCCAATGCGGAAAACTCCGGGGGGTTGGGGGCAGCGCCCCCATGGTTGAAGGTTGGCGAAGGCACACGATTGAGCCGATACTGCCCGGCGTGCAAAGAAACAACTCATTCACCGCCTGCCGCCCGATTTCATCCGTAGTCTTCTCAAGGATTTCAACTCCGGCGCACTCGACGCTCCCAGTGCCGCCGCCCGCTTGGGCGTGAGTCGAGCTCGTCTCTATCAGCTCCGCACGGATTTCCTCAAGGACAAGTCAAACTATCAGCCCGCAGCCAGCGGAGGAGACCGGCATGAGAAGTGGCCGCCTGCGGTCCTCAAATTTCTCAAGAGCTTCCTGCCAGTTCAAAGCCCGCCCAACTATCAGCTAGTCGCTGACGAAATGGAGCGGCTGTGCAACTTCAAGCGAGCCCGCGCAACTCTCGAATCCTACGTCAAAACCAACCTCTCCCACCTGGTTCCCACGCCCGCCCCAAAGAAGCGCACCTATCGGCGCTTCCGCCGCGCCCACGTCGGCGAACTCTGGCAACACGACAGTTCGATTCACCAGTGGTGGCCGGCCCCTAGCAAACAAACGCTGCTGCTTACCGTCGATGACTGCTCGGGTTTGTTTGTCGCGGGCCGTTTCGTCGAGCGAGATACCACCTGGAACCACTTCCAACATTTCCGCGAGGCCTTCGAACGTCAAGGTCTGCCCGAGGCGATCTATACCGACGCCCTGAGCCTCTTCGGGCCGAGTTCCAGCAACCATCACGCCGATCCGCGCAGCGAGTTTCAGCGCGCCTTGCGGGCACTCCACGTCGCGCACCTCGTGGCACCGACGCCGCAAGCCAAAGGCAAGATTGAGCGCGCTTTTCAAACCTTTCAAAACCGTCTCGTCACCCTGCTGGCCCACGCAGAAGTCAACGACTGGAAGTCCGCAGATCTGATTCTCCAGATGGAAATTCAACGCCAAGGCCGCAAAACCCAGCGGACCACCGGCAGGATTCCATCCGAAGTTTGGGAAGAGCAAATCCTCAAACGTAGCGCCCGCTTGAGTCCTGCTCCCGCGTCATCCCTGTTGGATCTCCACTTATCCCTTCGCTCGACGCGCAAAGTTCACACCGGCCCTTACATCGAGTTCGATGGACAGGATTACGAGATCGCCCCCACCTCCCGAAAGGTGGTCACCGTGCTATTCCACCCGTTTCGCAAGCTCTGGGTTCTCGATCACTCACCAAAGTTAACATGGCCGCCGATTCTCGGCCATTTCACGTTGAAATCTGTCTAGTTTTGCTCCGGCAAAAAATCTAGTTTTGAACCGTCGCCGACAATCGCGAAAATCGGCGTTGACAAATAAGCCTAAAGCATCGAAATAAAGGGCTCTCATTAGCCCATTTTGGCGAGGAATGAAATGGTGGTCGTAGCTCAATGGCAGAGCTCCAGGTTGTGGTCCTGGTTGTTGCGGGTTCGAGTCCCGTCGATCACCCCATTCAAAATTTTCGCATTCCATGAGCCTTAGGCTCATTTTTCACTCTGCGAATATTGTGCAAGCATTTGATATAAGTTTCTTAAGGGGTTCGATGATTGATTTTTAACAGTCTAAAAATGTCGTTTTGAATGAAGAATTAAGGTCTGCGATAATTGAAGATATAACACAGCAATCCTTGCAGCTTCCCGCTTGGCAGCGCCTTGCTTTGGCGGGCTTCCTTCTAGAGATGGACGAT
>RFZT01000368.1 GCA_009920585.1 bacterium | reverse complement strand
GCCGCCCTTCTATCCGATGCCATGCTTCTCGGAGACCTCCGTTCCCGCCTGTCCGAAATCCGTGACATCGAGCGGGCGACAGCTCGGCTTCACGGTCCCTCCGGCAATGCTCGCGACCTCGCGACCCTTGCTCAATCCCTTTCCCGCATTCCTTCTTTAGCTGCCAGCCTCGGTGGCGGACATAAGCTCTCGATCCCGTCGCCCCTCCTTGCAAACTCGCTCTCGCGTCTCCATGCCCTGCCCGATTTGTCCGATACGCTGACCCGAGCCCTCGTCGAAACACCTCCGCCGGTAATCCGCGAGGGTGGATTCATTCAAGCTGGATTTGATTCCGCTCTCGACGAACTACGCTCGGCGTCCCACGAAGGAAAAAACTGGATCGTTGCCCTCCAAGAAAAAGAAATCGAACGCACGGGAATCAAATCCCTCAAGGTCCGCTTCACCTCCGTCTTTGGTTACTTCATCGAAATCACCAAATCTAATCTAGGAGCGGTTCCGGAGGACTACATTCGCAAACAAACCACGGTCGGGGGCGAGCGCTTCATCACACCCGAGCTCAAAGAAGTTGAAGGAAAGATCCTCGGTTCTGAGGAACGATCCCGCGCCCGCGAGATTGAGATTTTTTCGGAGCTTCGCGCCGCCGTCCTTGCCGAACTCCCCCGCTTGCAAGAAACAGCCAACACGCTGTCTATACTTGATGTCCTCTGTTCCTTCGCTGAGACCGCCCGACTCCACGACTACTGCCGCCCTGAGATTGATGATTCCGATATCCTCCACATCACAGATGGTCGTCACCCCGTGCTCGATCAACTCAGCGAAGGCGCTAGATTCGTTCCGAATGACACCGACCTCGGCACCGATGGGAAAAAATTTGCCATTATTACCGGGCCGAATATGGCAGGAAAATCGACTTACATCCGCCAAGTCGCCCTCCTCACGCTCCTCGCGCAAACCGGAAGCTATGTGCCAGCCAAATCCATGCGCGTCGGCCTCGCTGACCGGATTTTTACACGCGTCGGCGCAAGTGACGATCTCGCTCGAGGTCAATCTACTTTCATGGTCGAGATGAATGAAACTGCCAACATCCTCAACAATGCGACCGCTCGCAGCCTTGTGATTCTCGATGAGATCGGGCGCGGCACCTCCACTTTTGATGGCCTCTCGATTGCATGGAGTGTTTCCGAATATCTCCACGACCAAATCGGCTGCCGTGCGCTCTTCGCCACCCATTACCACGAACTCACCGACCTCGAGCGCACCCGATCTGGGATCCTGAATCTCAATGTCGCCGTCCGCGAATGGAACGACCAAATTATCTTCCTTAGAAAAATCCTCCCCGGCCGCGCCGATCAAAGCTACGGCATCCAAGTCGCGCGGCTCGCCGGACTGCCTGATTCGATCATCACCCGCGCCCGCGAGATTCTTAACAACCTCGAAAAATCGGAACTCAACGCGGAAGGCCAACCCACCCGCGCTCCGGCGCCTCGCAAACGCCTCGTCCCCGATCCCGAAGCCGCCCAAATGGCCCTCTTTTGAGGGGAGGCAAAGCCCTACTTCCGATTGACATCTTAGCTAATCAAAAGCACCTTTCCTCCTATGATACAGCGCATCTTCCTTTCTGCCCTTTCTGCTGTTTTGCTGTTTTTATTCGGCGCCGTTGCTCATGCGCAGTTGCTTGTTTACGAGCTTTCCCTTTCAAAAACCGGTCGCAGTGTGAATTACACTTTTTTTCAAGGTGGCTACTTGCTTGTGGATACAGCGGCTTCAACTTTCTCATCGGTGATCGTTCTTTCGGATCCAAACACGTTTTTCTTCTACCAAGCCCCAGCTTTGATATCAGGGTCCTATAACACCATGCTGGACTACACCGGCAATCAACACGCTGTGCTCTTCGGGGCTTCTGCGGGGGTCTCTACATCTGACAGCGGTGCCCTTCAGGTGATTGGTGACCTCGATCGGTACTCCAGCGTGGGTGGAGGCAAGAGCGCCCGTCTCTCTGAAAAACTCACGGGCTACCTGCTCGCCTCTGGTCCGCAAGGCAATGCCGCTACCACAAACGGCACCACATCCTCATTCGAATACGGCTACGCCGGAGCGAGTAAGGCCACAGCCGAATACAAATCGGATCTCACCAAGAAGGTTAATAATGATAAACTCGCCAGTGCGGATGCCCTCTCCTATTTGCAGACTCTTCTAACCAACAAGGGCATCCCTGGCCC
>RFZT01000367.1 GCA_009920585.1 bacterium | reverse complement strand
GTTCCAGTTGGGCGCGGGTTTTTCTGATCCTGAGGGCGCGATGCCGCTTCCCGGGTAATCAAACTCTGGGATGCCCATGCGCAAGGTGCGTCCGCCGCCCGAGGCATACCACGAGTCGCTTCCAAACGAACTAAAACCAACGTCGTTAAGCTGGGCGGGATCGTAGATATTGCCGAGCTCGCCGATGGATTCCATTTTTGCATTTCGCAAATAAAAGGGGGCATTTGTGCTTTCTGCGACCGAATAGGAGGAGGGTGCGGATGTTGGGTCGGCGAGGTTCAGGTCAATGCTGGAGCCTTCCACAGGACTATTGCGGACGACATCTCGGGAGGAAAATGTTTTGGCGTAGTCCTGTGAGCTTTCATTGGTGAAGCTGTTTCTTCCATTCCATCGGACCTCGCTATTTGTCGAGGAAGGAGCTTCCCAATCATAGGGCGAAATCGCGTTCTGGCGTGGATCTCCGACGGCGCGGTAACCTTTCGGTGGAGCAAAAAAGCCGTATGAGGGATAGTTGATGGCAAAGCGATTGGGTCCGCCTAAGTTGATCCTTGTTTCAATAGTTCTTCCCATGGCGCTTTTCGGCAGTCCTTGATTGTTGGTAAAGAAGTTCGTCGCGAGATTCGCGGTGCGATCAAAGAGCACTCCATTCCAGCGCGCGTCAAAGCGAGAGTGATGTTCAAAGAAGGCGTTGTCGCTGGCCGTTTGCTCGAGGTAGGGACGATTCCCGACAAGAGCGCTGCCCTTGAGGGTCGATATGACGGTATTGGTGACCGTGGCTGTTTTGAACACCTTCATTTCGTTCGGGCGCAGGTTGGTGATGGCGATCGTGCCGGCATTGGGCAAAATCGGTCCGCCGAGACCTGGCATTTTGATAGGCCGGTAAGTGGTGAGTTCGATCGAGAGGTTCCCGCTGATATTCGTCTGATAGGGGTTCCAGATTTGAACAAAAACCGTTTGCGTTATTTTGTTTGTCCACGCAGTTCCGGATCCGGATTCGCTGATCCAGTTGTATTTCTCGGCGATGCAAGTGAGGAGAGGAGCGAGTTCTTTTCCAGCTGGTTCGCCTAGTGGCGAGGCGTCGGAGAGGACGGTCACATCGGTATCCGAATCAATGTAATCGATGATCGATGCGGAAATGCGTTCTAAGTAGCGAAAATAACTTCCACCAAGTCCATTTGACATCGCGATATCCCGTTTTCCAAAGTTGGGCAGGTTGGTGTTGATGATTTGGGCGATATTGGAGGCACGAAGGGCTGGAGTGGCTCCGAACGGGATGTTTGTGGCAAGGTTGTTGATGTTCCACTTTGGGCGATGAGCTTGGGCATAGTTGGAGAATGTGCCGTTTGTATTTGTGTAGCCGCTGGGAATGAAGTCTTGGCTTGGTCCGGTTACGTAAGTGTAAAGGTGTTTTTTGGATTCATAATCTGCTCGGTTGGCAAAAATCTGAGCGATGTTTTCGACGTAGGGGGCTTTGTTTGTTGCTGATGCAAATGCAACGGCCGAGTTCGTGGTGAGAAGGTTCGTGTTTCCGGGGATCGCGATGGGAACGAGGCTGGGGGTGTTCGACCAACCGGCGCGATTGGTATTGGTGGACCAGCCGTGTTGAGCCAGATTCAGTTTGGATTGCTCATCAACAACAAAAAAGGCAACGCGAGAATTTGTTTCACCCGTTGCATTCGTAAAGTAAATCCATGGGGCATTGAAGTTGGTGGGGCCGGAATTCGCTAGGATGCGGTAGGTGCCAATCAGTTTGTTGGCATTGACGGCATTGTTTGTGGTGGTCGCTTGAGCGAGGTAGTTGGTGAGGGCCGATGTCGAGGACGAACGGATGCCGAGATAGTTTGTGAGATCGCCAGAAACCAGCGGTAACACATTCGATGCCGAATAGTTGCTGCTAGTTTGAATGTAGAAGATCGGGCTCAGCGAGGGGCTGATATTTGTGGATAAAACCAAAAATCCGGCATGGGGCCCGATCGCTTCCGACATGGCTTGGGCGACCATGTTCGCGCCCGCCTCCGCCGCCAAATCCGCCTTGAACTTATTTTTGAGGCTGCGTGAGACGGCGCGTTCCATGGTCATGGTTTGCAAAAAAGCCACAGTGATCGTGCAGAGGACCACGAGAACGAAAAGCGTGGTGACCAAAGCCGATCCCTTTTTGTAATGATTTTGCAACATCCTAGGGGTGATTGATTTTCACTCTTGTGGTGAAGGTTTTGGTGT
>RFZT01000366.1 GCA_009920585.1 bacterium | reverse complement strand
TTTCGAATAGCCCTACAAGGTCGGTTCGATCAGCACGAGTGCGGAAAAATAATCACGGTAATAGCCTCGGTCCCGCGCCAATAGCCTGTCGGAGTGGTGCTGCGCATGGGCCCCGATCAGGAAATCTGGCAGCACACGCTTTGCGTTGCCTTTTCTTTTTAAGTAAGTGCGATACATCTCACCTGCTAGCACTGCTGCAGCTTGACTTGTCGGTAGGAATTGTATTCCCCACTCCCCGAGAAAGGTCGAGATATCGCCACTATCCAACGCGGGAGTGATTTCTGCCAATACGCATTCCCCGATCACTAAAGATCCCAGTGAAATGGCTTCGATAAGGGATTTTTGAGACGCATCAGCCCATTTTTTGTCGTTTGTGAGCACATCGAGGATGACGCTGGAATCTAGAGCTGTTCTCATTTGCCCCCGCGCTGGATGTCGAGGTATTGCATAACGGATTTTCCCGTCGGCAACTTTCCTTTTCCCCGCCAAGATTGGATGGGGTCTTGAGCCAACACCTTACTAACAACAATCCGCCCCTGCGCAGTTTGAAAATCTAAAACAGACCCTGGAACTAGCCCTAAGCCATCACGGATCGCCTTGGGTATCGTGATTTGACCTTTTTCAGAAAGAACAGCATTCATGCTTTTAATGTAGGAATTCCTACTTTTTAGTCAAACAGGAAAACGTACAATGGGCCTTGCTTGGGAAGTTCGCTCTGCCGAATCCTCGTATTCGGGAAGGTTGGTTTTTGGTGATAGGTCGGGAAAATCGTGAGTTATACCAAAAGCCGCTTGCTTTTGGATTTTAGTAGAGGGGCACAGCGCGTCTCGCCTGTGTGCTACGGTCAGCTCCTTTGGTTCCGATGGGCAGGGTGCGAGCAAAGCAGACCAGGCTCAACACGGCAGCCATGCCCCCTTTTCCGCTGCAAAGTCTAATTTCAAAGGGCCAATGCTCTAAATGGCCAACCGATATCGCGTGCCCTTCAATCGCCCGGTACGGACGAGCGCCCCCATTTCAACGAGGTCCTGCAAATCCCTCGTGGCCGTAGCGCGCGATGTTCCTGTGATCGCGAGATAATTCTCGGCACTCAAGCCTCCCTTGAATCCACCCGGTCCCTCTTGCGCCATCCGCAGGATGACCTTTTCTTGCCGCTCGTGCCACTTTCCGCGCAAGCGGTCGATCAACCTCGTCTTTTCGATGAGAAACTCCACCCACTGCTGGGATTCCGCCTGCGCTACTAGCACGGTTTCGGCGAAATACACCAACCACTCCGTAATCTCATTGCGCTTGTTGCACCGCTCCAACATTTCATAGTAGGCCTTCCGACTGCGGTGTATCGCCGCCGAGAGTGCGATCAATTCCGGCTTGCCCAACCCCTCCGCAAGAGATTTTTCCGACAACGCCCGAGCAATACGCCCATTCCCGTCCTCGAAAGGATGAATGCTCACAAAATACAAATGGCAAATCCCGGCACGCGTCAGCATCGGCAAACGCTTCGCGCCCTCTCGGCCTGTACTTCGATACCAATCCAGAAAGCGCCGCATCTCGTTCGGAACAGCATTAGAGGGCGGGGCCTCGAAATGAACTTTCGGGCTATGCAGCGGCCCCGAGACCACTTGCATCGGATCGCTCCCGACACGATAAACACCACCGACCAAATCTCGCCGACCGTTCATCAGCAGGGCATGCCAACGCAAAAGCCTAGCCTCATCCAATGGCAACTGAGACTCACGGTAAAGTTCCACCATCAATTCCGAAATCCCCTGCTCGGCTGGCGGAATCCGGCGATGATCCGTCGCCAATCCGAATTGTCGGCGGATCGATGACTGCACACTATCACGATTCAGGATTTCACCCTCGATCTCTGAAGTCTTCAGCGCCTCCTGGCTCATCAACTCCACAGCCAGCAGATCCTTTCCGTCCTTTTCCAGATGTTTGACCGACCCCCAATAAACACCCGATTCCTGCAAAAATCTCCCTTCCAACTCAGCCAACCTGATCGGATCAAAATGAAAATCCGGCCAATCCTCCTTCTGCCAATTCCAAAGTTTTAATCCCCCCATGAGTTAAATTAATCCCATATATAACTCATATTTTTCAATTAAGCGAGTTATATTTTAGGATTTTTTAGATCAGAAGCATCGCATCTAAAAGAGCGCAAGGCAGATGATGGTTGCGCGATTTCAGAGTGATTTGCCGACAACCAGCAATGGCTCCATC
>RFZT01000365.1 GCA_009920585.1 bacterium | reverse complement strand
ACAGTGCCTGCATAAAGTGGACCGACGATGGAATCCGTCACCAAAGCGCAGCGGGATGCCTTGGAAACAGCGCGAATCCTCGCACCCGCCAGCGTCAAAAGTCCAGAACCGACAACGACTCGGTAGGGGCTGGTAGCGAGGGTAACGTCAACTTCGATCACGTCGCTCATCGTGTCAGCATCCGAGTCGCGCCAGCACGGCAGGAGCATCATCGCCAATCGGGAAGAACCGATCCAGCCGGACAAGCTGGAACACCGCTAAAACTTTTTTCTGTAGGCCGAAGAGTCCAAACTTCCCGCCAAATGTGGCGCTCTCCTTGAAATACTCGATGAGCACGGCCAAGCCGCTGGAATCGATGTAGGTCGTATCTGAAAAATCTACCAGCACCACGGGGGTTTTAGCTGAGGCAAAGGCGAGAAATTGGGCACGCAGTTCAGGCACCGCATGGAGATCCAACTCACCAATGAGTTTGAGGGTGGAAACGCCATTCGTTTCCGTTTTTTCGATCTTCATTCTTTTTTTGTATCTGGTGCTTCCGTATCTGCAAAGCCAGTAATCAATAAGAAAATCCTGACCTTGCCATGAAAGTCAGGCAGGCTAAAAATTAACGACTCCGTAGCTCATCCTTTTTTTAAAATCATGAATCAACAAACCGCCCTCGAAAAAGCCCGTTCCGCATACCAACCCAAATTGCCAGACTCTCTACGTGCCACCTCGCTGGCCGAGAAAACCCCGATGCCCGCTTCGAGCGACACCCAGATCCGCGACCTTTTCCCCCACACCTTTGATCTTCCTGAAGTCATCTTCACAAAAGGGGCTGCTAGCGGTGAAGCTAAGCCCATCCGTGCCGGCGTGATTTTATCCGGTGGCCCAGCCCCAGGCGGACACAACGTTATTGCTGGCCTCTTCGATGCCATCAAAAGCATTAACCCAGAAAGCTCTCTCTTCGGCTTCGCTAATGGGCCTGATGGGTTGATCAGCAATAAAGGACAAGAACTGGATGCCGCAACGATCGCCCGCTACCGCAATACGGGGGGCTTTGATATCATTGGTTCAGGTCGCACGAAGCTGGAATCGCAAGAGGATTTTCTCAAGGCGATGGAGAACGTGAAGGCCCGCAACCTCACTGCTCTTGTCGTCATCGGTGGAGACGACTCGAACTCCAATGCCTGCAAGCTCGCAGAGTTCGCGCGTGAACAGGGTTCACCACTCTGCGTGGTGGGCGTCCCTAAAACGATCGATGGCGACCTGCGCGGCGATAATATCGAAACTAGCTTCGGCTTTGACACCGCCTCCAAGGTCTATTCCGACCTGATCGGCAACATTCAGCGGGACGCCATTTCGGCTCGAAAATACTGGCACTTCATCAAGCTGATGGGCCGCTCCGCCTCTCACATCGCCCTCGAATGTGCACTTCAAACCCACCCTAATATCACGCTTATTTCTGAGGAGGTCGCTGAGCGCGGACTTACCCTCAAACAGATCGTCGATCAGATTGCCGACGTCGTGAGTCACCGCGCCTCTCAGGGTGAAAAATTTGGCACTGTTTTGATTCCAGAAGGCCTCATTGAATTTGTTCCCGAAATGGGTGCACTGATGAGTGAACTCAATGAGGTTCTCGCTGAACACGGCGACGCCTTCAACGCTCTCGAATCTCTTTCGACCAAGAGGCAATTCGTCACCGGACATCTTTCTAGCACGTCCGCGACCCTTTATCAGAGCCTCCCAGACGACATTGCAAACCAACTTATTCTCGATCGGGATCCCCACGGCAACGTGCAAGTCGCCCGCATCGATACCCAGCGACTTCTCATCGACCTCGTCGAGGTTCGCTTGAAAGAAATGAAATCGGCCGGCACTTATAAAGCCAGCTTCTCGCCCCAACCCCATTACTTCGGCTACGAGGGGCGTTGTGCGGTACCGTCCAATTTTGACGCGGATTACACCTACACCCTCGGCTACACGGCAGCGCTCCTTCTGCGCGAAAATCTCACGGGCTACATTTGCTCCGTTCGCCACCTCACCCGTCCAGCCGCTCAATGGCAAGCGGGAGGGATCCCCATGGCCCGCATGATGAATATGGAACGCCGACATGGCAAAATGGTTCCCGTTATCAAAAAAGCCCTTGTCGAACTAGACGGGCCAGCCTTCAAAGAACTCGAAAAAAATCGCGACGCTTGGGCTAAAACCACCCAGTTCGCTTTCCCGGGCTCGATTCAAT
>RFZT01000364.1 GCA_009920585.1 bacterium | reverse complement strand
GTTAGCTGTTGAGACTAAGTTTGCCAAGTTAGCTGTTGAGACTAAGTTTGCCAAGTTAGCTGTTGAGACTAAGTTTGCCAAGTTAGCTGTTGAGACTAAATTAGCAAGATTGGCAGTGGACACTAAATTAGCAAGATTGGCAGTGGACACTAAATTAGCTAAGTTTGCTGTGCTAACATGTCCAGCCAAGTTGGCCGTTGAAACAATCGACCCCCAGACAATTGTAGAAAGGTAACCAGCCGTACCAAGACCTACTACAGTCGAGCCAATCTGAGTGGTCAAATAAGTAGTTGATACTAAATTAGCTAGGTTTGCTGTGCTAACATGTGCAGCCAAATTTGCTGTGCTAACCAAATTAGCAAGGTTAGCTGTTGAGACTAAATTAGCCAAGTTTGCAGTTGATACTAGATTCGCCAAGTTTGCAGTGGAGACTAAGTTTGCCAAGTTTGCAGTGGATACCAAATTAGCTAAGTTTGCAGTTGACACTAGATTCGCCAAGTTTGCAGTACTAACAAATCCTCCCAAACTAGGAATACTAGAAAGATAGCCGGCAGTACCAAGCCCTACTACAGTCGAGCCAATCTGAGTGGCTAAGTAGGTAGTTGATACTAAGTTGGCCAAGTTGGCTGTGCTAACTAAATTTGCCAAGTTGGCTGTTGAGACTAAGTTAGCAAGATTTGCTGTGGATATCAAGTTAGCAAGATTTGCTGTACTGACATGTCCAGCCAAATTTGCTGTTGAAACAATCGACCCCCAAACAATAGTAGAAAGATAGCCGGCAGTACCAAGGCCTACTACAGTAGAGCCAATTTGAGTGGCCAAGTAAGTAGTTGAGACTAAGTTAGCTAAATTGGCTGTGCTAACTAAATTTGCCAAGTTGGCTGTTGAGACTAGATTTGCCAAGTTTGCAGTTGAGACTAAGTTAGCAAGATTGGCTGTTGATACTAAATTAGCAAGATTAGCTGTTGAAACAATCGACCCCCAGACAATAGTAGAAAGATAGCCAGCAGTACCAAGTCCTACTACAGTAGAGCCAATCTGAGTGGCCAAGTAAGTAGTTGAGACTAAGTTGGCCAAGTTGGCTGTGCTAACTAAATTTGCCAAGTTGGCTGTTGAGACTAAGTTAGCTAGATTTGCTGTGGATATCAAGTTAGCTAGATTTGCCGTGCTAACATGTCCAGCCAAGTTGGCCGTTGAAACAATCGACCCCCAGACAATTGTAGACAAATAGCCGGCAGTACCAAGTCCTACTACAGTCGACCCAATCTGAGTGGCCAAGTAAGTAGTCGACACTAAATTAGCAAGGTTAGCTGTGCTAACTAAATTTGCCAAGTTGGCTGTTGATACTAAGTTTGCAAGATTGGCAGTGGACACTAAGTTAGCAAGATTTGCTGTGCTAACATGTCCAGCCAAATTTGCTGTTGAAACAATTGACCCCCAAACAATTGTAGAAAGATAGCCGGCAGTACCAAGGCCTACTACAGTTGAGCCAATCTGAGTAGCCAAATAAGTAGTTGAGACTAAATTAGCAAGATTGGCGGTTGAGACTAAATTTGCTAAGTTGGCTGTCGAGACTAAATTAGCAAGGTTTGCTGTGGAAACTAAGTTGGTAAGGTTTGCTGTTGATACTAGATTCGCCAAGTTTGCAGTACTGACAAACCCTCCAAGACTAGGAATACTTGAAAGATAGCCAGCAGTACCAAGACCTATTACAGTAGATCCAATCTGAGTGGCTAAGTAAGTAGTTGAGACTAGATTTGCCAAGTTAGCAGTACTTACAATACCTGTACCACTAATACCGCCAGGTGTAAACCCTACAATTGTAGAAGCATAGATGATACCAACACTCAAACTATTCATCACCGTATTAGGCAAGAAAAGATAGCCGCTTCCAGTTCCAAATGTCAAACTACTTGTTGTAATAGAAGATGCAGACAGATTCGAAGTATAGAAATTTTGTGAAATACCTGTCATGGTAGAGCCAAGTTGAGTATTCAAATAAGATGTACTAACTAAAGTTGCCAAGTTAGCAGTTGAGACTATGTTGGCTAAATTTGCAGTAGAGACTAAATTAGCAAGATTAGCTGTTGATACTAGATTTGCCAAATTGGCTGTTGAGACTAAGTTAGCAAGATTTGCAGTTGACACTAAATTAGCTAAGTTTGCTGTACTGACATGTCCAGCCAAGTTGGCCGTTGAAACAATTGACCCCCAAACAATTGTAGA
>RFZT01000363.1 GCA_009920585.1 bacterium | reverse complement strand
CACTGTGCCCCTCTCTTAAAATCCAAAAGCAAGCTGCTTTTGGTATCATTGGCGACAAAGAGTAAGCGTTGCACGGAGCACCCCATTGTTTTGTGAGGGGATGGTGTAAATGTCGCAGGTGAATGCTACGACGCTTACAGCACCTACGCCGCCTTTTTCAGCGGGATCTTATTTTTCGCCCACTTTTGCGGTGTAAGGTCGGCGACATTCCAGTTTGTGCTTTCGGTGATGCGGGTGAGCACGTCGCGCAGATACTCATGCGGATCGATGCCGCGTCTGCGGCAACTTTCGATAATCGTGTAGATCACGGCGCTGCGCTGTCCGGCCTCGGCGTCTCCAAAAAACAACCAGTTCTTCCTGCCGATAGCCGTAGGCCGAATGGCATTTTCCACTCCATTGTTGTCGACTTCGATGCGGCCATTGCTGACATATTTGATGAGCGACTCCCAGTTCGAGAGGGTGTAACTGATGGCTTTTCCAAATGCGCTCGATGGGAGATGCCTTTGGGAGGCCTCCATTTTTTCGAGCGCTCGCTTGAGGCGGTTCAATACCATCGCGCTTTGAGCGGTTCGCACGGCCGCTCTCAATGCAGGCCCAGCCTTGCTTTTGCGCAGGCGTGCTTCGATTCGGTAAAGATTTTGGATTTGATACAGGATCCAGTTGGCGCGCAGAGGCACATGCTCCCGAGCCTCATGGAAGTGCCGCCGCGCGTGAGCCCAGCATCCCGCCAGTTCGATGCCTTCGCGTTTGCTGGCGAAAGCAGGATAAGCCGCATAGGCGTCGCATTGCAGCACGCCGCGAAAGTTTACGGGAACGATGTTTTCCAAGCAGGTTGCGCCACGACCCGTCTCCCAGTGGAAGACCGCATCGAGCCCAGGCGCATGCGCTATCCACAAGTAGCCTTGCTTAGTTTTTCCATTCCCAGGCTCAAGATAAGACACAGGCGTTTGATGCTACGGCCTCCCGGCCTGCGCACCCTTCGGGCTGCCTGCGGCAGTCTATGTCGCCGCCCCCCAGCGGCTCCGTTCGTCAATCTGGACATACTTGTTGTCCATAACTGTGATGCGAATAATTTCGTAAATGGGCTGCAACCAAAATGCGATGAGTTCCATCCATCTCGCCAGCGTCGATCGCGGCAACGATACGCCGTGGCGGGTTTTGAAAATCATCTCCTGCCGGTAGAGCGGAAGGTGGTCGCAGTATTTGGAGACCGCCACGGTGGCGAGAAGGCCAGGAGCAGCCATGCCGCGCTCCTGCAGGCACTCGGGCAGAGGCGCAATCACGGGAGCTGCCTCTTTGTCGCCAATGAGCACATACTTGCGACGCACCAGAAGACGGCGAAAAAAACGCCCCGGCTCGAAGTCGAGTCGCTCGCTGATTTCTTGACCAATGCGGCGCCACTTTTCTGGGTTGGCAAGCACCTCGGGTGGATCGATCACAACCTCCTCCGCTGGCAGGTTCTCAGGAATGCGTTCGCGCCTGGGGGATTTGGTTTTGGATTTGGCGGGGATAATGGCCTCCGCAAGCAAGGATGCATCCGGCTCGGGCGCTTGCGTTTCGGGAAGAACGGCAAACAAATCGAGTTGATTGGAGTTGAGCGCCTCGCTCGAACTCCCGAACATTTTCTTCATCAGCCAATCCATCTTTTCATTGAGGAGCTTCACCTCCTGACGAAGAGACTTATTTTCGGCAATCAGGCGCGCATTTTCCTTTTGGAGCCTTTCGTTCTCCTGCGTCAGGTTGTTTTTGCCGGTTTTCTTCACTCATAAAACACATAGCATGTTCCATGCCAACCGCATAAGAAAACACTTCAGGCTTTGCGCTGATACCATGGCCGCATCCGCCCGCCTCGTAAATCAACCCCGTCGGTGAGCATGGCCAACGCCTCGGGTCGCAAGGCGAGTTTGGTTTTTCCATCCGTATCCTTGGGCCACGAAAAGGTCCCCTTCTCCAAACGCTTTGTCAGCAACCAGAGCCCCGTGCCATCCCAGTAAATGATTTTAAGCCGCGTGTGGCTGCGATTGGTGAACACAAAGAGAGCCCCGCTCTGCAAATCCTCGTTGAGCTTGCTTGCGACCATGCCAGAGAGCCCGTCAAATCCTTTGCGCATATCACAGGGCTCCAATGCCACGAACACCCGCAGGGATCCCGTGAAACTCAGCATACCCCGCCTCCCATGCCGCGCAGCACCACAGCCGCCAATTCGGCATCACGCTCATCTCGGATCCTCAACCTCGCCCCACTACCGA
>RFZT01000362.1 GCA_009920585.1 bacterium | reverse complement strand
GGCCCATTTTGGCGCCGACAAAACACAGGATCACGCCAAGTCCATATTTCAGAAAATGGAAATAGGGCAAGATTCCTGAAAGCGCAAAATAGAGGGAACGCAATCCTAGGATCGCAAAGACGTTTGAAGTATAAACAATGAAGGTGTCTTGGGTAATGGCAAAAATCGCAGGGATCGAATCGACGGCAAAAATGAGGTCGGTGAATTCGACGCAAATCAACACCGCAAACATCGGCGTGGCAGCCCACTTCACTCCCTGCCGAACAAAGAATTTATCACCATGAAACTCCTTGGTGAGGGGCATCACTTTTCGAAGTAATCGGAGGGTAATATTTTTTTCAAAATCGATGACTTCATTTGTTGCAAAGAGCATTTTGATCCCAGTGAAAAAAAGGATGCCTGCAAAAATATAGGTGATCCACGCGAAATTCGTCAGTAGCGCGGCGCCAGCAGCAATCATGAGCGCCCGCATCACTAAGGCGCCAAAAATCCCCCAGAACAAAATTTTGTGCTGATAGATCGCTGGGACACGGAAAAAGGTGAAGAGAACGGCAATGATGAACAAATTGTCCACCGAGAGGGATTTCTCCACGACGTAGCCAGTAAAGAATTCCGTGGCTTTTTGCCCGCCCAGCTCAAAATAAATCCAAGTATTGAAAACCAACGCCAAACTGATCCATACACCGGACCACAGTAGTGCCTCTTTAATAGAAACACAATGAGCCTTGCGGTGAAATACCCCCAGATCAAGGGATAGCATCACAATCACAAAAGCGTTGAATGCGACCCACCAAAAAACAGGAACCTCGGACATAGCGCTAAGCTCGCCCAAGCTCGTATCGAAGGCTAGGGTTTCTTGTAAATACTCTGGCCACTAAGCGGGCATCATCGGTGAGTCCGATTTCCGGAATAAAATCCGGAATGATATCCACGCTTTTGAGCAAATAAGAAGCCGCTACGCCTGCCTCGGCCAAGTCGAGCGGCAACGGATCACGACAATTCCGAGCGCGCAGGGAATGGAGGATGCTGACCAGAAACTCGGTGTTTTGTTGGAGATCAAAATGCTGTTGGGCTTGGTCGGTTTTCATCTTTTCCCGCAACTTCGGAGTGAATTTAGCCAGTTTGCGGATTTCAGCGGCTGACATCTTGGAGCTTTCGTTTTCGATGTATTCATCGATGGAAACGGCCTGCTCGGGATATTCGGGATTTCTCACAATGTCGCTTCGGTGGATGATGGGACGGTGTGTCATTATTCCTCCCTCCTTCCTGTGAGAAGAGGCAGGAGATGCCAGATAAAGTAGGCCAACGAGGTGATGAAGGCGGCCACATAGGTCAAGGCGGCCGCATTTAAGACCTTATCCACGCCGTTGGATTCTGTGAAGGACGTCACAACGCCGCTGGAGCGAAGTGCCAGTTTCGCGCGATGCGAAGCATCAAACTCCACGGGCAATGTCACCAAGTTGAATAACATGATGACGCCCCATCCGCAGGCCATGAAATACATCGCGGTCGATGAAGTCACTAATCCCGTAAAAAGACCGATCAGCGGAAGCCACATCACGACTTGATTGGCGATATTGGTGACGCCTACGGCAGCCATGCGAAGGTGCAGGGGCATGTAGGCTCTCGAGTGCTGGATGGCATGACCCGCCTCATGGGCGGAAACAGCCAAAGCCGAAATGGAGCGGCCATGGTAGTTGGCCTCACTTAGCACCAAGCGGCGATGCGTCGGGTCGTAGTGGTCTGTGAGTTCGCCGGGTTGGGACTCGATAGTTACACCTGTGACGCCCTCCTCATCTAAAATGCGCTGCGCCGCTTCCTGGCCCGTCAGACCAGAGAGCGAGGATTCTTCAGCGTACCGTCGATAAACTCCCTTCACGCGAAAGGAAGCCCACAGAGAGAGGATCAGTGTGCCTGCGAATAGAAGTAATGCTGTTGTTTGCATGGGAGTAAATATAAGAAAATTTTCTTGTGTGGAAATAACGAATATATAAACATGATGTTCGTATTTTACTTATGAACCTGCAGCTCAACTACCATCATCTGCGGTATTTTCTAGCCGTTGCAACCGAAGGTGGAATCAAGGCCGCCACCGAAGCGTTGCATGTTTCGGCGCCGACACTCAGCGCCCAGGTCAGGGAGTTGGAGGGCTTCTTGGAAGTGGAGCTCTTTCGGCGCGAGGGAAAAAGTCTGATTCTGAGTGATGCTGGGCGAGTGGTGAAACGTTATGCCGAACGCATTTTTGCTTTT
>RFZT01000361.1 GCA_009920585.1 bacterium | reverse complement strand
CGCGTCCAAGACCAGCCATCGCGATCCAGCCCTTCTGTATCGCCCCAACGGCCACATGAGGGGTGAATTGTCTCAGCCAACTGAAGCCACTCCCGACAACCATCATATCGCTCTGCGAATCATTGATGCTTTTTGCCAGTTGCAGCTGTCTTTCCAGAGTCGTAAGGGGATGTTCATCTGGTTCGTCAGAATCGCTGAATGGTTGTAACGAACGCTCCGCTGAAGCCGCACGGAGATTGGGGCTCGCGGAGGTAATGTTTAAAAGACGAACCCCGCTGAGATAAAGACTCTCGACGAGCTTGAGAGGTTCCGTGAGATCCGTTTTTCGGTAGTCCGATTTACTAACGCCGAATCCATCGCAGACGCCCGTGTAAGCACAGAGTCTTGTTGCAAGAAGGAGGGACAGCGTAGCCTTTCGGATTCCCTCGAGCGTTTCCAAAAGGAATCGACTCCGATTCTCAAGGGATCCGCCATATCGCCCCAAGCGATTCGTAGCGCTTAGCAAAGTCCCAGCAAGGGCACCGTAAGTAGCGGCGATGTCCACTCCATCAAATCCCGCTTCGACGGCAAGGGCAGCCGCCTCAATCAAAGAGTCACGAAGCTCATCAACCTGAACGTCACTGAGATCATCTGCACGTCCCTCAAAACCCGAAACCAGTTGTAAAATGAAAACAGAATTGGCTGAGCCTTCTTGCCGAAGTTCGCGAAGAAGGGATTGAAATTTCGGCAACGTGGATTTAGTTAAGACCAACCTTGATGCACCACGGGCGTGCAAAGCCCCTGTCGCCTCAAACCAAATCAGCCCGAACCCGCCTTTCGCATAACGCTGATAGCGCCGAGCGGTCAATTCGCTGGGGGAGCCGTCGGGATGGGCATCGCAACCCGAGATTGGCTGTGCACAGAGGCGGTTAGGGATGCGCTTCCCGTGAATATCGAGAGGCTCAAAAAGCGGATCCAAACCCTTCGCAACAGGGATCTCGACGCCGACGCGAACGATTTCCGATTCCAAGGCCGCGAGCGTTTCTAAATAGAATGGCTGATATTTCGGGATCTCCATTTCTACTTTTTTCCCTCGGATGGCCGACCAACACAGGCCAGATAGATGGCAAATTCGTTATGCCCATCCACCCCTATCAATCCATCCACGCTCGACTGATGGTAACTGCAAAGAGCACATGCCCCCAACCCAGCGGACGTCGCCGCGAGATAGAGATTCTGACACACATGCCCGGCCTCCATCGCGATCATTCGATGGGAAGTGTAGGTGTATTTCCACTCCGTTCGGTAAGGTATCGCAGTCCAAATCAAAACAGCGGCGGCATCGGCTACAAAGGGCGTTCCATAGCAGGCTTTTTGGAGGCCTGCAGAAATATCGGAATCTCTTCGCACCAAATGCAGTTGATGGGTGTTAGGCAAATATCGGTAGAGTCCAGGATCAAGACCTTCAACTGAGCGGATCGCAATGTAGGTTTCCAAAGGATACCGTCCACCCGCTGATGGCGCCGCGCGCAAACGAGTGGGCTCATGACTCTCATCCCCTTGCATTTCGGCAGTCACGCCTTGCGTAGCCCAAAGAAGAAAACTGAGTTCCTCCAGTGTCATTGGGGCTTGCGAAAACGATCTTATGCTTCGGCGTGAGGCAATGGCTTTTGGGAGATCCATGCCCCGCGATTGAAATTTTTCCGGAGGAACAAGGGAAATGCATATCGCATCAGGGGGAATCGCTTTCTCCGCAGGCGGAGGGAGAACCCCGTGCTCCTTGTCACTGTCGGGGCGGCAGTCCCCGTCGAAACCCTTCAGCATCGCCCTGAGTTGCACGACGGGCATTTGATTCAACTCAAGCGGCGGCGAGGCATCCTTGGCGCGGTCGCAACATGTCAGCAGGCATGTTGCTGCTGCAAAAATCAGAGTTTTTCGCCCAAGATTAAAGGGCCTCATTGAGCGCTTTAAAATAGTCGGAAACCTTGTCGCGATATTGAGGGGGAGCTACGTCAGGACTGCTTTCGATGAGATTACTCAGACCCGAAGCCGATCGGGTCGTCTCGATGGCGCCAGTGGGGCCGGCATCCAGTTTTGCTTTAGACTTCTTGAGTTCACCCACCGCCAACCTCTGAAACTCTTTCATTTCTTTGATATTTCCTTTGGCAATGGCTTCGCCGGATTGACGAATGTGATGGGCTGCTTCTTTCAGTGCATCCACACGCACATTTTTCATCGAGGCCTTGGCATAGAGGGCATCGGCTTTTTGCGC
>RFZT01000037.1 GCA_009920585.1 bacterium | reverse complement strand
TACACTCGTGTATCCGACCAATGGCTTGACCCGATGGTTTTGCGCCGCGATTCCAATTTGGGAATACCAGGGTTGGCACACTGCGTCCGAAGGCAAAGTGTGGCCGTGATCAATGCGATCGGATCCCAGATTTCCGACGATCGGGCTCTCTTACCCTTTGCCTCCCAGATCATCCGCTACTACCTCAACGAACGCCCGATCCTCCCCTCCGTTTCGACCTACTGGCTTGGAGACATCGATCAGCGCGAGCTTGTGATGGGGGATTTGCAAAACTTCACCATCCGCCCGCTCTCCGGTGAGCGCATCCTCCTCGGTGGAGATGGGCGTCTACCTAGCAACGAAAAGCTAGAAGCCGCTAAGTTGGAAATTTTAGAAAACCCCTCCCAATTCGTCGCCCAACCGCAAAACTGCGATGCGGAAACCATTTCCTTTCAGGACGGAGAACGCTGCAAACGCCGACAAGATCACATTCTCTTCGCCCAACGCAAGGCTGACGGATCCTACGAAGTATTCCCCGGCGCACTCACCCGCGTCTCCACGTCAGAATCCGAATTCACCTCCTCCGAACTGGGCGGCGGAAGCAAGGACACATGGGTTCAGGTCGGCCTGCATAAAGAACGCGATGAGTGGGATCCCTCTCGGCAAATCGATGCCAAGATTCCAGCCCACGGAGTCACCAGTCGCGTCGCAGAAGCTTTTTACTGGATCGGTCGCTATCTCGAGCGCGCCTACGACCTCGCCGGCATGGTGAGCGTGATCGAGTCCCTCGAAATCGAGGAACTCAACCCCACGGAAAGAATGAACTACCGCCCGGTCTGGAACCGCATTCTTCCGATGCTCGAAGGCGCCGGCAGTCCGACGAGACGGACGATTTCAAGCCCGACCGGACGCTACCGCCTCACATTGGACACCAGTGAACCCGGATCGGTCGTGAGCACCATCCTGCGCGCCGCGGGGAATGCCGAGTCTGTTTTGGAAACGCTCAGCCTCGATGCGTGGGGAGTCTTGAGCATCTTGAGGAACCGCTTTCGAAACGCCCAGTTTGCCCCCGATTCCAGCGAAGAGATCCTGACCTCCTCCAGTCGCCGCCTCTGCGATGTAGCCCGCCAGTTGATCCCTCAGTTTTTCGGAACAGCTCAGTGCACGATGCTATCCGACGATGGTTGGAATTTCTGCGAAATCGGACAATTGATCGAACGTGCGGCCATCACAGCCAACGCCGTCACATCGATCACGAAACCCCTCCTGCAGCCTCCCACCGGTAGCGGGAGCGATCATGCCATGGAAATCCGCCTCTCGGCTTTTCTACGCTTATTGAACAGCCGCGACATCTATCGTCGCGTCTATCAGATGCGCATCGAGCCATTAGCCTTATTGGAGCTTCTATGGACGAATCCCGTTGCTCCACGATCCGTCGTTCACTGCCTAACAAGCTGCGTTGATCGCATCCGGGGAAATGAAAAAAACCTCTCCCCCTCAACTGGACGCGCCATTGCAGAGATCGAAAACCTCATCCAGTCCATTCTGAGCACCAATTGGGAGACTCTCTTAGCCGAGCAAAAGCCCCTAAAACAGGGCAAATCTCCCCTTCAAACCCATTGCGAGGGTCTTTTAAAGCGCCTTCTCGCCCTCCACACGATCCTTTGCGACAGTTTTTTGAACCACCAAGTCCTCATGCACGCGGAAACCAAACCGCTTTTTGAAGACTAGCCTGCGCCCTATTCTGCCTAGCCTAATGACCGCGCTCGTGCCAAATTAAAGCCAATTCGGGAGTCGCTTATGAAATTTAAAATCACCAAAGAAACACTCTACACCTACGAGGACTTGGTATCTCTTTCGCCTCATAATTTGAGGGTTTATCCCCGCGTCGACGTCCACATCAAAGTTGATCACTTTGAATTGCAAAGCAATGCCGACGCCCAGATTCAGTTCCGCCGGGATCTCTTTGATAACATTGTTGCCCATTGCTTTTACCCACACACCTCGAACCGCCTAGGCTTCCGCACCATCATAGAACTCAGCGTTCAGGAGAAAAATCCCTTCCAATTCCTCCTCGACTCGCACGGTCTAAAAATTCACCGTGGCGGAAAATTCGAAACTCCCGTCCCCGCTCGCGCCCACTGTTCCTCGCCCGACCGTTGAGACGTTGGTGAATATCAACTCCTGGATATTTGAGAACATCGCCTACGAACGCCGCGAAGACGCGCACCACCACACGGCCACTGAAATCCTCAAACGCGGATCCGGATCCTGCCGCGATTTTTCAACTCTGCTTGCCGAGTCTCTCCGACAAAATGGCCTCGCCACCCGCCTCGCCAGCGGATTCGTTTGGGAAGGTGACAAGCCCGATAAAGAAAAAAAGGCTTCCAGCGCCATGCACGCCTGGGTGGAAGCCTATCTTCCCGGCGCGGGCTGGATCGGCATGGATCCCACTAATGGCGTTCTTTGCGACCACCACTTTGTCACCACCGCCGTCGGACGCACCCAATCGGACATCGCTCCGGTGAATGGCAGTTATTATTCGAACAAGCCAGTGACAAGCAGCTTGGTCACCCGACTTTTTCTAGAAAAAATCGCCTAGAAGTATCTCTCCACTCGTTGCGTTCGTATCTAACAAAACGGAGTCCGCTACCGATAACGATCCTCCCACTCACATGATGAATTTTTTTAATAATTGCACGGCCCTAATCACGGGCGCCTCATCCGGCCTTGGTGAAGAGTTTTCTCACCAACTCGCACCCTATGCTTCCCGTCTCATCCTTGTGGCTCGTCGGATCGACCGCTTAGACGCCCTCGCCTCCCACCTTCGTGAACTCCACCCGAACCTCGATGTCAGGATTTTTGCCGCCGATCTCACGCTGGCAGAACGCCGCCACGCCTTAGCCGACTGGCTCACCGACGAAGACATTGAGGTAAACTTCCTTGTGAACAACGCCGGCCTAGGTGATCACGGACCCTTTGACACCAGCGATTGGGAGCGTGTGGAAAACATGATCGATTTGAATATCACCTCACTCACCCACCTCACTCATCTTCTGGTGCAGGGAATGCTCGAAAATGGCCGTGGTGCGATCTTGAATGTCAGCAGCGTGGCAGGCTTTTTCCCGATCCCACAAATGGCGGTTTACTCAGCAACCAAAGCGTACGTGACAAGTTTCTCCGAGGCGCTTGCTATGGAACTTCGTCCCCAAGGCATCACGGTCACTGCGCTCTGCCCAGGTCCAGTTCCCACCGAGTTTTTTGACACCGCAACAAGACCTGGAGAAGAGGACCAAGCATCCCATTTCAAAACTTTTCCAGCCATTGTGGTTTCTGCACAAGAGGCCGTCAGAACTGGCCTCGAAGCTGTGGCCCGCGAACGCGCGCGAGTCATTCCTGGCCCTCTTCTTGCTGCTGCGGTAGCCGTCGCCTTGGTTATTCCTTTTTGTATCGTCCGCAGGATCCTTGCGATGAACTCGGCAAAACTTTAATTCTACTTACGATGACCAATCACATCCAAAATGCCAACGAGACGGAATCCCAAGTGATTTCCTTCGCCGAAGCATTTGAACTCATCAATCCTCACCTCTACACCGTTGAGGAACGCATTCGCGCCCAAGCCAAATCGTTCGACCCAGCCGTCGAAGGCTATGTTTCCTATGTTTGTGGTGCCGGTGGAAAGCGTCTGCGCCCGGCCCTCGCCCTCCTTTCGGCTGGTGCGACGGGAAAAATCACTGCAAGCCACGTCGATCTGGCTGTGATTCTGGAACTCATCCACATCGCCACCCTTGTTCACGATGACATCATGGACGGGGCGGAACTCCGCCGCGACCAAGCCTCGGCGAATGCGAAATGGGGAAACGCCATTACAGTCCTGCTCGGCGACTGCCTCTTTGCCCACGCCCTTCGGCTTTCCACCAATTTCAGCAATAGCGATATATGCCGCCGCATTGCGGATGCCGCCTCGGAGGTTTGTTCTGGAGAAATCATCCAGACCCAACGCCGCCACGACCTCAAACTGAGCACTGCGGACTACTACCGCATTATCGAGATGAAGACGGCTGCCCTCTTCACCGCCGCTTGCGAACTCGGCGCCTTTATTAGTGAGGCCAGCCCGACAGTGATCGGTTCGCTCAAGACCTATGGCACTAAACTCGGTGTGGCTTACCAGATCTACGACGACATCCTCGACCTAGCCGGCAATGAGGATGAATCCGGAAAAACGCTGGGCACGGATCTTCAAAAGGGGAAGTTCACTCTCCCTGTCCTCCTCATGCTCCAGTCCGGCAAAGACGTGGGCGAACTGCGCGAGATCCTTCTCAACGAGGATAGCGAACGCGCCGAGGCTCTCACCCAGATGCTTCGTGAGGCAGGCACGATCGATGCCGCCAAAAAGATTGCCGAACGACTCATTGGAGAATGCCTCGAGCAATTGAACGGCATTCAGGACAACCGCTACGCACGCGGATTGCGTTCGATCCCTGAGCACCTTCGCCACCTCCTCTCTAAACTTTAAGAGAAGAGGTTCGTTTCTAATCTCCGCGAACGATCTCGTCTAATCCTCGTGTGCAAGCGTCGCGGAGATAAAACCACGGAAGAGCGGATGAGGGAAGTTCGGCTTGGACTGGAACTCGGGATGGTATTGGCAAGCGATATACCACGGATGTCCCTTAAGCTCGACCAACTCGACTAGATCTCCGTCAGGTGATGTACCGGAAATAACCAGTCCCTGACTTTCCAAAGCTTCGCGGTATTTGGAATTGAATTCGTAGCGGTGACGGTGACGCTCCGGAACCTCTTTTTTGCCGTACACTTGATAGGCGAGTGTGCCTTCCTTGATTTTGGTCGGCCAAGTGCCAAGTCGCATGGATCCACCTTTGTCCGTCACATCTTTCTGCTCCTCGAGCATGGAAATGACAGGGTGCGGGGTATTTGCATCGAACTCGGTGCTGTTCGCTCCTTCGAGCCCACAGACATGACGCGCAAACTCAATCGTCGCGACTTGCATTCCCAGACACAAACCAAGAAACGGAGTACGTGATTCGCGGGCAAAGCGGACAGCTTTGATCTTACCCTCGACACCACGATCGCCAAATCCCCCGGGAATAACGACACCCGCCACGCCGTGAAGATATTTTTCCGCGCCTTCATTTTCGATGCTTTCGGCATCCACCAGCACGAGGTCGATCCCGCAATCCAGTGAAGCGCCAGCATGCGTGAGGGATTCGTAGATGCTCTTGTAGGCATCTTGGAGTTCGATGTATTTACCCACGATCGCGACTTTCACGCGCTTCTTGGGAGCAATGAGGCGGTTGACATATTTTTTCCAATCCGTCATGTCAGGAGTATGCGTCTTGAGATGGAGAAGACGGCAAACAGTGACGTCCAAGCCCTCGGCTTGAAGATTCAGCGGTGCCTCATAGATAGTGTGAGCCACATCGCCGGCCTCGATCACCGCGCCCAGTGGCACGTTGCAGAAGAGAGCGAGTTTTTCACGCACTTCCTTAATGAGCGGCATTTCTGTACGGCAAATGAGAACCTGGGGTTGTAGACCGATTTCACGAAGCTTGGCGATGCTTTGCTGCGTGGGCTTTGTCTTCAACTCTCCAGCGGCCTTGATGAAAGGCACCAACGTCACGTGCATGATGATCGCGTTTTCCGAACCGACTTCCAAGATGAACTGGCGAATCGCTTCTAGAAATGGGAGCCCCTCGATATCGCCTGTGGTGCCCCCGATTTCCGTGATGAGGATGTCGCCACCCGAGTTCTCGCCCACCTCGCGGATGCGCGCCTTGATTTCATCAGTGACGTGCGGGATCACCTGCACGGTCTTCCCGAGATAGTCGCCACGCCGTTCCTTAGCCAGAACGGTCTCATAGACCTGACCGCTGGTGAGGTTGTTCGAGCGGGTGAGGACGCAGTTTGTGAAGCGCTCATAGTGTCCCAGATCGAGATCGGTCTCCGCTCCGTCGGCCAAAACATAGACCTCACCATGCTGAAAGGGATTCATCGTGCCGGGATCGACATTGAGGTAGGGATCGAGCTTTTGAAGAACCACCTTCAATCCACGCCGCTCCAGCAAAGTCCCCAGAGAGGCTGCCGCGAGCCCTTTGCCGAGTGAACTCACCACTCCGCCCGTTACAAAAATGTATTTCATGTGGAAGCAGAGTAAGGAGTGCTACGAGAAAAATCCAGCCTCCCGATTTCCAATCCGCAATGAAATCCCACGGGAAACAATGACTGACAATTCCAAGCCCTCGGGTTAGTTTGATTCAATGGCTGGCAAAACTGCGCCCTCGACGCTAGGAACAACTTCCGCGATTGAGGATTACCTTGAGCGAATAATGGAATTAATGGACGAAAAAGGCTACGCCCGCGTGGTCGATATCGCCGCTCGCCTCGGTATTTCGCAAGCCAGCGTGACCAATATGGTCCAGAAACTCGATGCCGAGGGCCTCATCAAATACGAAAAATACCGCGGTCTCGTTCTCACTCCCTCTGGGTTGAGTGTTGCCCAAACGATCGCCCGCCGCCATGAACTGCTGGAGGAATTTTTTACCCTTTTGGGAGTCACCCCTAGCGTCATCGCCCATGATGTCGAGGGTATGGAGCACCACATCAGCCCGGAAACCCTCGAGGCCATCCAACGCCTCACGGAGTTTCTCCACTCGAATCCCAAGGTCGCCTCGATCATCCAAAAACCCACAGCAGAATGACCTCCGCTTTTCTGCAACTGCCTCGCACTACAATGAACTTCGTTCGGCTAACCCAAGCTCTTGCTGCTACATTCGCTCTCTTCTTTTTGGATGCGTGCCAAACGGTGGACCCAGACGCCCCAGCGCGCGCCGCAATGAATGCCGCGATTCTCACCGAGAAGCCCGGAGACTACTTCATCGGTCGCCGCATGTTTAAGACCGATTACAAAATGTGGGGATGGATCCGGGAACCCGGTAAGCCCTGGACTACATCGCGTCTGGTGATGCTGAACGAACAGAAGAAACTTGCTCCCGATCGAACTCAGGGAAAAATCGGTCTCGATAACAACTATATCTACCGTCTCAATGGGAAGTTCAGCGGGGAAACTGTCTATGAACCAGCGAGCGATCGATTTTATCCTGAATTTGTCCTCGAGGGCTACGAACTCATCAGCACGAAACCGGAGCCCATCTATGTGACTAACGATCAGGAAAAACCGGATATCCGGATCATCATGAAACCGGTCCACTAGCCACGCAATCTCATGACCGAAGAGACAAAAATGAACACGCCGCTCGAGCCTGAGTTGCTCTCCCCGGCGGGCGATTGGGATTGCCTTCGTGCCGCCGTGGCCAATGGCGCGGATGCTGTTTTTTTCGGCCTCACCCGCTTCAATGCACGCATGCGGGCGGACAATTTCCGCGAAGAGGAATTACCCGAAATCGTCGCCTTTCTCCACAATCACGGCGTCAAAGCCTATGTGACTTTGAATGTCCTGATCTTCACGGACGAACTGCCTGATGCCGTTGCCGAGCTTCAGTCCCTGCATGATGCCGGAGTCGATGCGGTGATCATTCAAGATGTCGGGCTCGCCGAGATTTCACGCCGGATGTTTCCCGACCTGCGTGTGCACGCCTCGACTCAGATGACAATCACTTCGCCGGAGGGCGTTCGTTTTGCGGCCGGACTCGGAGTCAAGCAGGTCGTGCTCGCTCGCGAATTATCACTTCGGGAACTCGAAAAATTTCCACCACTCCTGCCTTTGGAGATGTTTGTTCACGGGGCGCTTTGCGTGGCCTACTCGGGCCAATGCCTCACCAGTGAGGCCCTCGGTCGACGCAGCGCGAACCGCGGCGAGTGCGCTCAAGCCTGCAGAATGCCATACCAACTCCTTGTGGATGGCGTCCTCCGTGATCTTGGCGACAAACGTTACCTTCTCTCTCCGCAAGATCTCGCGGCCGTGAACGAGATACCCGCCCTCATCGAACGCGGCGTTTGCTCCTTTAAAATCGAGGGCCGATTGAAGTCTCCGGAATACGTGGCTGCGGTGACTTCCGTTTATCGAAAGACGATTGATGCGGCAATGAGTGGGTGCTTTGAAAAAGCCGCTCCGGAAGATTGGTATCGCCTCGAAATGACATTTTCGCGGGGGCTATACCAAGGCTGGATGCATGGCGTGAACCATCAGGAACTCGTTGGCGCCCGCTTCGGAAAAAAACGTGGGGCCTTCGTTGGGCTCGTCTCCACTTGCACTCACAACCATGTGGAAATGGAATCCTGCGCGGTTCCACTCAAGGCGGGAGATGGCATTGTTTTTGATACTGGCGGAAATACCGAGCACGAGCAGGGCGGACGGCTCTTCCAAGTCTCTGGAAAAAAACTCTCGTTTGAACACGGAAAGATTCAATTTTCCAAAATCCCACGCGGATCCCGCGTTTGGAAAACAAGCGATCCCGCACTCGACCGCGCGCTGAGACAGACATTTTCCGGCCATCTAGAAGCCCGCACCAACCGACTCAAGCCCATTGATGTCTCGGTGGGAGGCAGGGTCGGCGAACCGCTTTTTATCGACTGCCAAGGTCATCGCATTCTTTCCCGCGTTCCACTGGAGGCGGCCCGAACTCGCCCGCTTTGCGAGCTCACTCTTGGAATGCAACTCGGCAAACTCGGCGGAACTCCGTTTCTTTTGGGATCGCTTGACGTCGATCTTCCAGAAGCCGTTATACTGCCGATCGCCGAGTTGAACCGTATGCGCCGCGAACTCGTCGCCAAGCTGACGACACCCCCACGGCAAACGGCACCGCAAGCCTCACTCGATTCGATCCTTCCCTCAATTAACGCTCCGACCACCACATCCCCGAAACTCACTGTTCTCGTCCGCTCCGAGGAGCAACTCCTTGCCGCGCTTGAAGAGGGAGTCGAGGAGATCCTTGTCGATTATGAAGACATCCGCCGCTACAAGGAAGCGGTGGCTCAGGCTAGGGCTCACGGAAACGCTCAAATCCTCCTCGCCACCCCGCGCATTCAAAAAGCCGGTGAAGAAGGTTTTTTCAAACTCATCGCAAATGCCAATCCCGACGGCGTTTTAATCCGCAACATCGGCGGGATTTCTCATTTTTCTGAAAGCCCACTTCGCCTCATCGGTGACTTCTCTCTTAATGTCGCGAATCCCGCGACAGCCTCCGTTTTCATGGCCCGTGGCTTGGAGCGACTGACCCTCTCCCACGATCTCAATGCGTCCCAAGTCCTCGCGATTCTTAAGCAAGCACCGAGCGATTGGTTTGAGCTCACGATCCATCACCACATGCCCATGTTTCACATGGAGCATTGCGTCTTCGCCGCGTTTCTTTCCAGCGGCACGGACCACACCAACTGCGGACGCCCATGCGAGAAGCATCGCGTGCACTTGAAGGATCGCGTCGGCGTGGAGCATCCGCTCCGAGCGGACGTCGGATGCCGCAACACACTTTTTCACGCCACAGCGCAAACCGGAGCTGCCTTTTTCGACGACTTCCTCCAAGCGGGCTTTCGAAGATTTCGAGTCGAATTGCTCGAGGAAAGCGCTCAGGAAACGAAGCTCGTCATCCAAGCCTACCGTGACCTGCTCTCCGCGCGCAAAAGCGGCAAGGGCCTCTATCGGGAACTCCACGCGAGCAGCCAAGTCGGCGTCACTAGCGGCACCTACTCGGGATAGCGCCGCAATACTCAGTTCAGCGTTGGCTCTTCGGTCTCCTGAACCCGGTATTCGGCCAACTTGTTTCGCAGCGTACGAATGCTGATCTGGAGGAGTTCGGCCGCATGCGTGCGGTTGCCGTCCGTTTTCTTTAAAGCTTCGAGGATAGCCTGCTTTTCCATCTCGTGGAGTGGGATCACCGCGCCATTGGTGGACGGAGACGCAACGGGAACCGTCTGCGCAGCGGGCGACTCATCGGACACCTTCGCTGCAATCGGAGGAGCGGATGAGGCGGGAACGGGCGGAGCCACAAGCCCCATCAACTCCGCGCTGATTGGCACATTCTCTTCCGCGAGAATAGCGGCACGCTCAACGACATTCTGCAACTCGCGCACATTTCCCGGCCAGTGGTGAGCCAAGAGACCCCTCATTGCGCTCTCAGAGAACCCACCCGTTTTCAACCCATGCTCCTTCGCGAAACGCTCAAGAAAGTGATTGGCCAGCAATTCCACATCACCCACGCGCTCCCTTAAGGGTGGAACGCTGAGCGGAAAAACATTCAATCGATAGTAAAGATCCTCGCGGAATTCGCCTTTAGCGACGGCCTTTAATAGATCACGGTTCGTTGTGGCCAGCACACGAACATCCACTTTGATCGTCTTGTTGCCCCCCACCCTCTCGAATTCGCGCTCTTGGAGCACTCGCAGGAGTTTCGCCTGGAGACCGAGAGAAATCTCGCTCACCTCATCCAGCAAGATCGTACCGCCATCAGCCAACTCGAATCGCCCGTCACGCTGGTCAGTCGCACCAGTGAAGGAACCTTTTTCGTGTCCGAAAAACTCGCTCTCGATCAGGGCTTCCGAAATGGCCGCGCAGTTCACCTTAATGAACGGCTTGTTGCTGCGATTGCTATTGAGAAAAATTTCGTTAGCGACGAGTTCTTTGCCGGTTCCATTTTCACCACAGATCATCACCGTGGCATTGGTTCGCCCGACTCGGTGGATCAAATCCCGAAGTTGAACGATGACCGGGCTTTTGCCGATGATCTCGCGATTGGAAATACTCGCCCGATTCAGAAAATCCGTCACCTTGACGGCGCGCTGAAATTCCGCCGCCTTCTTCAAGACCAGATCGATCTGCATTTTTGAGAATGGCTTTTGAACGTAATCAAACGCCCCCGAGCGCATGCACTCGACCACCGTCTCGACCGATCCATTGGCCGTGATCATGACCACGAGAGGCTTGTCCTCCAGATGGGATACCTTCTCGATAAAAAGCTTCCCGTTGCCATCCGGAAGCTCCATGTCCAAGAAAACAAGGTCGAAATGACCCGACGCAAATCGCTTTTCCGCTTCAGCCAACGAGGCTGCCGTGGATACAGCATACCGCTTTCCGCGGAGTTGTTCCTCGAGGGTCTTTCTGATTATTGGGGTGTCATCGACTACCAGTATGCGGTCTAGCGCCATTAAGTATTTGGCCTACCATGATACGTGGCCCTTTTGCGTATTGCCAATAAAAGTTTGCACCATCGATCGACGCAGATCCCCATGTAGCCAGAACTTGACAGAGACAAGCGAATGCATTGTTGATACTGTATTCCTATGAAGTTAACCTCGTTCGGATTTGTCGCCATTGCGGAAAATTTTTTGAAGGACGCGCTGTCCGCCCCCCCCTCCACAGGTGGTAAGTGGAGCTTGAAGCGATTCACGAACTTCGTCGAAAACTCCAGCTCCCTCCAAGTACTCCTCACTTCCGATAGTGGCACTCAGAAGACGAGCGCCCTTGTGCACTCCCGTATGACTGGTGCCGCCCGAGAGTCTTCCATCCAAGGTTGGATCCAATACGGTGACGAAGGTTCCCGCGAACCCTTCGTGATCAAAGCCACCGACCTCAACCGCGCGGAAGAGGAAATCTTTGAGATCATCGATCAACTCATCGTCAAAATTCCCGAGGCCGAAAAGCCCACCTACCAATCTACACCGAAGCCGACGCCTAGCTCCGGGTTTGAGCCGCTCCTCCCCGAAATTCAAAATGCCCAAGGCGCTTCCTCGGCGGAGGAACCCTTCGATCCTGCCAAACTCTTCGAGCAAATGAACGCCGATGCGGCAGCAAAAGAGGACCCGGCACCAGGCCTCCTCTTTTCCCCCGAGATAGACGAACCGGCATCAGGCCCCCTGCTTTCCCCTGAGATGGACGAACCCCAAGATGAGGCGCCTGCGGAGGCCCCGAAATCAGCCAAAGCCGTCAAGGGATCCAAAAAATCTCCGAAGTAAAATATCCAGTTGCGCGGATTTAGTAACTCCGCTCACAGCCTACATCCCCGCTCCAGTTGGTAAGGATGGCGCGGCGCGGCTGATGTTTGGGTCCCCAGCGGTGCGGCGTCCCTACATTTTATGAATGATTTACCCAGCTTCGCTCCTCCGCGCCTTCGCGGGAGATTCTCAACCCAGCTTTCACCAGAGTCGGTCAGAAGCGCCTTCGTATCCCGAAAACGATTCGGGCCCCGCCGGGCTTCGGTTTTCTCATCACAAAAATCGGCGTTGACAAATAAGCCCAAAGCATCGAAATAAAGGCGTTCTTCAGCCCATTCCGGTTGGGAATGAAATGGTGGTCGTAGCTCAATGGCAGAGCTCCAGGTTGTGGTCCTGGTTGTTGCGGGTTCGAGTCCCGTCGATCACCCCATTTCTCTCTTTTCCTCCGAGCCCTGAATTATTCGCGTGATCGCTCCTCGGGTTTCTGTTTTTTTAATGGTCAATTCATGGCCAGCACATTTGGAACATTATTTCGCATCTCGACTTGGGGCGAGTCACATGGCGGCGGCGTAGGAGTGGTGATCGATGGTTGCCCTCCCCGACTGCCCCTGTCCGAAGCGGACATTCAACCTGACCTCGACCGTCGCAGGCCCGGCCAAAGCGATATCGTCACGCCTCGTAAGGAGGAAGACACCTGCAAGATTCTCTCTGGGGTTTTTCGTGGCGTCACACTCGGCACCCCGATCTCCATTTTTGTTCCTAATACGGATGCGAGGCCAGAGGCCTACAGCGAAATGGAAACCCACTTTCGCCCGTCGCATGCGGACTTCACTTACCAGAGCAAATACGGCGTTCGCAACTGGGAGGGCGGCGGACGTTCCTCCGCGCGCGAAACTATCGGTCGCGTCGCCGCGGCCGCTGTCGCAAAAAAGATTCTCAGCACCCTTTATCCCGGCCTTGAAATCCTCGCTTGGGTATCCCGCATCCATGATATCGAAGCCAGCGT
>RFZT01000360.1 GCA_009920585.1 bacterium | reverse complement strand
GGAAACTTGCGAGGGATATGCAACCTATCCCTAAAATCGCACCACTCGAATAACTCATTATGATCACTTCTTTAAAAGAAAATGCCTTTCGCCTTACGTCCGCGCAGCCCATTTCATGTTAAGTCGTTCGGTTGTCTTTTGAAGACGGGAAAGAGTTCGATCTCGATCTGACAACTGATCTGGCCTCCCTGACTGGCCCGCTTGTTGATCCCCTTAAAGATCCAGGTGTCTTTTCAAAACTCGGTGTTGAATATGGAGCCTTGGTTTTTCCAACAGGGCTAGACTACGGCGCAGATGTCCTCAGTGTATGGTGCGAGAATGGCGGCACCACAGACCAAAAGCAAACAGATCAACTGATCTCCCTCTACCGCCCTGCAAATCCCCCGTGGTCTGCAGCCGCTTAACTGAGACACCCACATATCAGGTGAAGTTATGGACGGCTTGGGACTCGCAAGTCAATTTAGAACTTTCGACAGAATCGAGACCCTCGGGGAAGGTCGAGATAGACTGCCGCAAGGCAGCTCCGTAGGAGGAGCAGGTCGGGAGATCCTGCGAATCAACTGAGCGGGAACGAACACCCGCGCGATAGCGCATGTCCAAAGGGAAAGACAAACGTGCGCCGGGGCAGACGCGAGAATCGAGACCTTTGGGAAAGGTCGAGATAGACTGCTGCAAGGCAGCCCGCAGGGAGAGCCTTTTGGGAGAAAGGCTAATCATCACAAGACTAACCGAATGTTGGCCCGAAGGGCGAGCTGAGCGGGAGCGAACGAGACAAATGTGTAGCCCAGGGCGGGCAACCGGAGCGTAGCGCAGTAACGAGGCAACCGTAGCGAAGCGGAGATCACATGCCAACGGGCGCTGGCTGGGAACCAAGCAACAGGGCGGTTGCGCGGTAGGCTGCATAAGCAACCCGAAGCAACTGCCTTCTGCTTCCCTATCTCACACCCGAAGGGTCCCATTTCAGCGAAATCTTACGCTGTTCCCTTGCGCAGTCCAACAAATACAAATTGATGAGATTTTGATAGGGAATGTGTGTTTCGAGCGAAAGCTCCTTGAAATACCCGATCACATCAGGCTCCAATCGGATCGTCACCGCTTTCTTGAGTCGCTTGATATAGGGGTTCGGCGCTGCGGCCGTGAAGTCATATTCTTTTCGCATGGATTTTCTCCCAGTAGGGTTGTTGTTCTTTGGTTCCGGCACGTCTTGCCGAAATAATTCGGATCGAGGACCCACCACAGCGGTAGCAATGCGCCACCACGAGCACGCCCGTGCTGGCACTCTGTCCCATCATGACGAACCGTTCCTCGTTAGCGGAATGGTCTGGATCGGTAATAATCAACGCATCAGCATCATAAAAAACAGATTTCGCCTCCTCGAATGTCACGCCATGCTTAGCGGCATTGATGGAAGCCTTCTTAGCATCCCATTCGAAGAAAAGTTCACTCATTCGGAAATAGCAATACATTGTATTGCAAATGTTGCAAGGAAAATTTTACGACAAAGCGCTACAAGCTTTCAGTCAACCCAGTTTTAAGTCGCACCAAAGATTCTTCCGCAAAGGTCGGAGACTCAATTCTTCTGATGTTATCTCCCCCCCACCGCGTCTCCGCGCGTTGACTCGTTACTCCGCTGCGCTCCGGTTGCCTCCTTCGCTCCCACTCATGTCGCCCTACGGGCTGCCTTCGGCAGGCTACCCAGCCAGCGCCCACTGGCATGTGTTCGCTCCCGGTTGATTTCGCTACGCTTCACCCTTTCAGGGCTGCCTTCGGCAGTCTTTCTCCGCTGCGCTTCGGTTGCCCACCCTGGGCTACACATTTGTCTCTCCGTAGATCAGTGCGCTATCGCGCGGGTGTTCTCACTGCGTTCGATTATCTTGCCCTATTGGGCTCCCTGCGGGAGTTTGATTCGCAGTTTTCAACTGCTCACCCTTGCAGGGCAGCTTATGCAGTCTTTCTCGGCTATTGCCTCGATTCCCGAGCGGCTTCCCAAGCCGCCTGGGTCGCGTGAGACCATCTGGTTCGGGTTTATTTCTCCACAGATTTCTCAGTTGGAAGTCGGTGATGGGGTTGCTGGAGAATGTTCGATGACATAAGTATCCCCTGCGGCGGTCTCAAATTCGATCAGATCGTTTCCTTCGCCTGTGGCTTTGACTGCATTGCCTTTGTCATCCTTGACAGTCGCCGCGCCGATGCCAGGGCTGGCAAGGCGGCATTTTCCGCCACTCTTGGAGTGGATGGAAATCGCCTTGACT
>RFZT01000359.1 GCA_009920585.1 bacterium | reverse complement strand
GTTGCCTCCTTCGCTCCCGCTCATGTCGCCCTATGGGCTGCCTGCGGCAGGCTACCCAGCCAGCGCCCGCTGGCACGTGATCTCCGCTTCGCTACGGTTGCCTCCTTCGCTCCCGCTCATGTCGCCCTATGGGCTGCCTGCGGCAGGCTACCCAGCCAGCGCCCGCTGGCACGTGTTCAAGTTTCAAGTTTCCGGTTTCCAGTTTCTGCTCCCCCCCCTCCGCGATCCCCGCGTCTCCGCGTGAGCCCCTTGCTTGTTGCTTTGCATGTTGACTCGTTCGCGCCCGCTCAGCTCGCCCTACGGGCCAACCTCCGGTTGCTCTATCTCGCATCTGCCCCGACGCTCGATTCTCTCTTCGTGATCTCAGTGTCTCCGTGGTTAATCAACCGCCCCTCCCTCACTCCAATCTCAAAAGCCAGCGCCACACGGGTGTTTGTGAGATTTCATCGACTGCGGCTACACCTTCGTGGCTCAGGATCAGGGCATCGTTGACTCCCAGCGACTTCATAGCCTCGCGCAATCCCCCCACTTCCCTTTGGCGGTTCTTTTCATTGATTTCCCAGCACACTTGAATCGCGGATTCTGGGCGCTCGCCGTTCATAACGATGAAGTCGCATTCTCCCCGGTTTCGGTAGTAAAAAAACTCCTTTCCGCGCCGCCGCAGTTCGATGGCGACCAGGTTCTCGAGCAACTTTCCTTTGTTGGGCGAAAAATTCACCGCCAGTTGCTTAAAGCCTGTGTCGAACAAATAGCACTTCACTTGATTCGCTGTCCGTTGCCGCTGCGAGTAGGCGAACTTTTCCGTCAGAATCACAAAAAATGCCTCCTCCAGATAGGCGAGGTAATTCGCAACCGTACGCTTGCTGCAATCGATGCCGCGCTGTGAGAGTGTTTTTGTGAAAGCGGATATGGAAAACATTTCGCCGGCCTGATCCACCGCATTTCGCATCATGGATGACAGCGTCTCCTTGGCGCGAATATCATAGCGCTCGAGGATGTCCTTGTAGTAGGTCGTCTGGTAATATCCCTGCAATATTCGCCGTCGCTCGATCGCGGAATCACACGCCGCCACACCGGGGAATCCGCCCCTGCTCAAATAATCCTCAAAGGCCCCTACAATACGGCCCTTTGCCGATGTGTGGACCATACTTTGATTCACCTCGATTCCCCTGAAACGGAGGAATTCGGAAAAGGAAAACGGGTACATGGCCACCTCTAGGCAGCGTCCGCGCAACTCGGTGGATACCTCCCGACTGAGCAACTTCGAATTGCTTCCACTGATGATGATTTTGAAGGCCCGTCGATTGTGCAGCGTGCGGACCACTCGGCTCCAATTCGGCAACTGCTGCACCTCATCCAAAAAGAGATACTCCGGTGCATGTCCTGTCAGTTGCTCAAAGGCTGAAAGTAGTTCACCAGCTGGATCCTCGCCCAAATACGACATCCGGTAATCCTCAAAATCGACAAATAAAATCCGATCCCTTGTTACACCTCGCCTCTCGGTCAGTTCGCGAATCAGCTGAAAAAAGAAAAAAGTTTTGCCGGAGCGCCTAGGACCCACCACAGCAAGAATTTCGGTTAGATTCAAGATGTCGGGATGCTCGACATCGCGGACCACCAGTTTCGGCAAGCCATACTGCTCCAACCACTCCCCGACGATCGCTTTGGCTGCTTCAGACATGGACATAGTGTTTCTTAAAGTAAACACTATGTCAACAAATCGTTTTATAAAATAAACAGAAATGAAATTAGCAGCTTTTCTCCCTCCGTGATTTCCGTGAGTTGACGCGAATTAAAATTTCTCACCCAAAGGCACAAAGCCACGGAGAAGAAAAAAACCAAGCAGGAGAGGCGTAGCGGTCCTTTTTCTGACCCGTAGATGACGCAGATTGCGCATCTGCGAAAATCTGTGCAATCTGTGGATGATCCCCAATTCCGTGGTCAATCAATTCCCCGCGCTGCCGCGCCCCTGAAGCCTTTCAAACTTTAAACTTCCTCCCTCCGCTTTTCCGTGTTTATGGTCTCATGCATGTCCGGTCTGCATCAACCGCACGACAAAATCGTCAAAGCCACCTTCTCGGACATCCCCACCGCCCGCGCCTTTCTCCAATCCGAACTCCCCGCCAGCCTCGTGCCGCACATCGACTGGTCCACGCTCCGCCTTGAGAGCGGCAGCCACATTGATGCCGAGCTTTCCGCCTCCAGCAGCGACCTGCTTTACACCGCGCGACTCGGCGGCGAGCCCGCCTACCTCTA
>RFZT01000358.1 GCA_009920585.1 bacterium | reverse complement strand
CTCATTGGTATTCCCATGGCCTACACATTCATCAGCCGAATCTGGCTCTGATCTTCTTTTTATCATGTTATCGCTTGGCCGCTTTGCCCCGCCTGCTATCAGGCTCGCAGCGTGAAAGCCTCGCACTCTACCCATCCATGGGGCTACATACCGAGACGCCTAGCCGATTGAGTACATGAGTGTAGATTCGTCGTGTTCACTCTACGATGGAATCCATCCTGTTTTTCAAGTGTTTCATAAAACGTGGAAAAAATACTTGCCTGATCTAAAGTGGCACTCTAGTATCACTGCATGCGAACGGAACTCGTGACAACGCTCAAGCGGAAGGCGACCGACGTCATTTCTCAGCTTAATGTTGACCAAGAGCCGGTTTTGATTACCCAGCATGGTCTTCCTGCGGCATATCTCATTGATGTTCAGATGTATGAAGGAATGATAAGCAGGTTAACTTTCCTTGAGGGTATTGCCCGCGGTGAGAAAGCCATTCTCGAGAAACGAGTTCTTTCCCATAAAAATGCAAAACTGAGGATGGCTCGGTGGCTCGCATAGTCTGGACTGAACCCGCTCTCCTAGAGCTTGATGAGATTGCGGATTACATTTCACTCGATAAGCCGGCAGCGGCGAGGCGGTTTGTACAGCGAGTATTTGAGCGAATCGAACAGCTTGCGACCCACCCAAAGAGCGGCTCAGTGCCAACCGAGCTCAAAGGCACACAGTATCGCCAACTTGTCATTGCACCAGTTCGTATCTTCTATCGCACGAAGGACGATGCTGTTTACATCGTTTACGTCATGCGAGGAGAAAGGCTTTTTCGGAATGGCGACTTGCTTGAAAGGGAAATAGGCTAACGAGACGATGCTTGCGCTAGCCCATGAACGAAAGCCAAGAAACCAACGATGGAGAGATCAGGCGAGTTCTGGTCCATGTTTTTCCATAGGCCGCTTTTTGAGGTAAAAAGGTAAAAGGTAAAAGGTTGAGAACGATTTTCATTACAGTATTGCGGTTATGCACAGCAATAGAGAACTGGGTAAATGGAGAGAACGATATTGCCAACAAATGTGAACTACCGAATGGCTTCCCCCGTCACGCCACCTGCTGCGACTCCCGTTCCCTCCGTTTTGGTGCGATTCACGCAATGGCCAGCCATCGGTGAGCTTTGACGTGGGCTAAGAAAATGACTTTCACCCAATTCAATCACCTTATTGCGAGTCAACCGGATGGCGTAGTCCTTCTGGAAGGGCGGCGTTCAATATCCTCAGAGGATTATGTGCGGGCGACAGAACTCGCTAGTCACCTTGCAAAGAAGTTTCCGCAGCTTCGATTCAGATCGGGGAATGCAGAAGGATCGGATCAGGCGTTTTCTGAGGGGGTGGCTCAAGTGGACGCAAGCCGATTACAAGTTGTTGCCCCTTACGCTACTCACCGGAAGAGCGTTCGTTACACAGAAGCACTTTACGATTCTCCTGCTTCAATGTCCAAGCTGCAGGAAGATGAGGTCGCCTACAAGACGATCAACGCAACTCCCAAGAATAAAGGCTTGATTGCAAAGCGAAGTGCGAAGGGACGACTTGCCGCTAAAGCAGCATATTTGATTCGCGATACGATGAAGGTAGTTGGGCATTCGGAAGCTTTCGGGAAGCCTCTGTGCGCACTTTTCTATGTGAGGCTGGATGATCCGATGGAAGGAGGCACTGGTCACACTATACGGGTATGCCATCAGGAGGGCGTCCCCGTCGCTTTTCAGGACTCGTGGGCTCATTGGATTGAAGAATAATGCCGAACAAGACCTGCATGACACCACCCACTAGCTCCTCTGTTTTCGATGCGCCCACCTCATTTCACCCCCCCCCGCAACTCCTTTCTGCCTTGTTTGCACCCAATCGCCCATTCTGGGTTACCATCGGTGAGCTTTGACGTGGGCTAAGAAAATATGCATACTAAAAAAACTATGAAAAAACTTGCGATTCTCTTTTCGGGTCAAGGTGCCCAGTCCGTCGGCATGGGCAAGGATCTCGCTGCGGAATTTCCCGTGGCTGCCGATTTGTTTAAATGCGCTGATGAGATTCTTGGGTATTCGCTCAGCCAAATCATGTTCGAGGGCCCTGCGGAGGAATTGACAAAAACCTCTGTTTGCCAACCTTCACTTTATGTTCATGGATTAGCCTGTCTTGCTGTTCTCAAAGAAAAATTCCCAGCTCTTGAGTTCGATGCTACGGCCGGGCTTTCGCTGGGTGAATTTACTGCCCACGCGGCGGCAG
>RFZT01000357.1 GCA_009920585.1 bacterium | reverse complement strand
TCAACTTTCGCGCTGTCGTTTGTTGCCATCAGAGACAATCGATGTCCTTTTGGAGATAGGAGACGTTCGCACGCGAAGCCAGTTGGCTACTACGAAATTCGCTTCGACAGAATCGCGACTCAAGCTCGCTCGAGATGGTAACAAGGCAGTCCGCGTGGCCATGGCGAAGGCTGCCACTCAGGACGTTGTCTTGCGTGCCTTCCCGATGAATGATGATGCTGCCGTCCTCAAGGCCGTGCTGACAAATAGAGCGACGCCAAATGACCTGCGCTGTCAGATCGTCCGTGAGGCGTCTGCTGCGGTGCAAGAGATCTTGTGTGATGAAGTGGCCTTTTTGGCTCCGCCCTTTTACTTTGAATGTAAGTCGCACCTCACAGCTGAGACGCGAGGCGGCATTTGCAAGCGCCAGGGACTTCATCGCGATATCCTGCTTGATTTAACTCAAGACCAAGACGACTCGGTGAGGGTGGCCGTCGCCAAAAACCTCGAGGCGAAGTACCGAAGCCATCCATCCCGGTTAATCGAGGAAGTGTTGACGAGATTCGCGAGCGATTCTTCAGAGGAGGTGCGGATGACCATTCTTTCACACATTGCCCTGTCACACGACCAAGCCAGAACCTTGTTAGCCGATCCACTGCCAAGCTTGCGAGCGTCGATGGCGGACCATTTGCTAAAAAAACTCAAGAGCTTGAGAGAAAAAAAGACTCTGAATGAGTATCAGGATCTCTACCTTTCGTTCGCTCCCTCTTTGATCGATATGGCGCGTGATCCCGATGAGTCTGTGCGGCTCGTTCTTGCCCAAGGCGAAGAAACCCCGCCGAATGCCCTCAAGTTACTCTGCGAAGATGCCTCGGAAAACGTCAATCGATCGGCCTACTATGGCACGGTGCTGCCATTAGGTTTTTTTATCGATTTGGGCATTCCGCTCGCTACGATTAAAAGGCCAACGCGCAATTTTGTGAAAACTCTTGCCCAGTCTGACAATCCCTTTCTGCGCCATCTCGCAGCCAAATCGCCGCATGCGTGTCAAACTGATCTTGAGCGGTTGGCAAATGATCTTGATAGAACCGTGGCGAATGCAGCCACTCACAAGCTAGCGATGAGAGCCTTCTACAAAGCACATCGAGTCCCGCGTGATGATGCCAACACAGGCCCCCAAATGGCCGTCGCGTAGACAATAACAACACCAAAAATCATGAAAAAAACCACATCCAAAGAAGTAAAACCTAAAAAATTAAAAGTCGTTCGCGGAGTCACTACCCGCCCGGGAATCGAACGAATCTTTCGTATGGTGAGCATGATCCAGAATGCCAACCAAGCGTGCAAAAAAATCACCTGCGGCAATCTCGAGGCGGAGTTCGAGGTCAATCGCGCAACGGTGTTGCGAGACATTGCGCTCATCCGTGACAGTCTCGAGATGGGTGTGTCTTGGGATCCCCGCGAAGGCACATATGTGTGTGAGGAAAATTCCAAATATCTCCCTCCAATGGAACTGCTGGATAAAGATTATCTCCTGCTTTCGTTCTTCCAGCAGTGCTTAGTTCCCTATGAGTCCACGGAAATGGGCCAGGAGATGCTGCGATCGTTCGAGCGCATGTTTGGAATCTTTACCGGTACTAAAAACTGGGACGCCTGGTCCAAGACAGTTCACTTTCGCTTTGCTGATAAGCCACCCACAACCACCAAGGAGTTGAAGCTTTTCAACATTCTCCATCGCGCCATCAAAGAAAAAAAGGTGGTCGAGTTTACCTATAAGAGCCCATTAAACCCAGCGGCGAAGAGCAAATCGATCGAACCTCATCTGATGGTCATGCAGCGAGGACGTTGGTATCTATTCGGGTCGGATACCAAGACGCGTCGCCTCACTCCGTATGCCTTCGTTCGCATGAGTGAAATCAAAGCAACGACTCAAAAATTCACGGAGGAACCGGAGATTCCGCCTGCAGATTTGCTCAAACACAGCTTCGGCATCGCCATCAGCACGGATAAACCAGAGGATATCGTATTGGAATTTGATGCTTCGGTAGTTGAGCGCCTTAAGGAGTCGATCTGGCATCCTAATCAAAAGCTCGAGGACCTCAAAAAAGGTCGCGCCCGCTTGACGATGAGCCTCAGTTCGACTCTAGAAATTCAGTCGTGGATCTTGAGTTGGGGGCCCAAAGTGAAGGTCATCGCTCCCGCCAGTCTTGCGGAATCCATAGCCGCAAGTGCCCGCGAAATGGCTAAGCAATATGCTTGATGTTATATCCTGCGGGATGCAGGAAAACTCTAAACTG
>RFZT01000356.1 GCA_009920585.1 bacterium | reverse complement strand
CCGATGCGGTGAACGTAATCTTCCGCATGCTGGGGCACATCGTAATTGACCACATGACTAACGCCCGCGATATCGATGCCGCGTGCGGCAATGTCGGTCGCGACCATCACTTCATATTTGCCGCCTTTAAAACCTTCGAGGGCCTCAACGCGTTCGGTCTGAGTGCGGTTGGAATGGAGGGTGGCGACGGAGTGGTTGGCTTTCTTAAGTTGGCGCGAGATACGATCGGCGCCATCCTTCGTGCGGGAAAAAATGAGAACGCTGTCGTAGTTGGTGCGTTCGAGGAGCGCGAGAAGCAGGTCAAACTTCTGATCGTGCGCGACGGGATAAAGAGCATGACTCACGGTTTCAGCCGGCGAACGGCGGGCACCGATTTCGATGCGCTCCGGATCTTTGAGGCACCAAGAAGAGAGGCGCTCAATTTCTTCGGGCACGGTTGCCGAGAAGAGGAGTGTTTGTCTTTCTTTGGGGCAATGCTCGATGATCCGGCGGACGTCGGGCAGAAAACCCATGTCGAGCATGCGGTCGACTTCATCTAGGATCAGAAATTTCAAGGAACTGAGGTCCACCAAGCCCTGTTGAATGTGGTCGATCAATCGACCGGGCGTAGCCACGATCACATCGCACTGGCGCTTGAGGTCATCCCTTTGTTTGCCGTAGCCCACGCCTCCGTGAATGAGCGAGACCTCGGTGTGCATGAAGCGCATGTAGTCGCGAAAAGCCGTTTCCACCTGCATGGCGAGCTCGCGAGTCGGTTCCAAAACCAAGCAGCGAATCCGTGGCTCGGGATGGTCGAGCATGGAAAGCACAGGCAAAGCGAAGGCCGCCGTTTTTCCGGTGCCGGTCTGAGCGGAGGCAATCAGATCGCGTCCGGCGAGAATCAGCGGGGCCGACCGCAATTGAATGGGCGTGGGCTCGGAATAGCCCATACGCTGGGCCCCGTGTAGAACTGATTCGGAAAGGCCTAGATTTTGAAATGACATGAACTCGTAGTGTGGCCTTTATTGCGCCCTGCCGCAATCAAAACAGGCAGGGCGCATTTTCAAGGCCGGAGTTCACCCCATCCAATGGGGCATGTCTTAGTCACTTTTGTCTTAAATGGTAGGGATGGCGCGCCGTCGCCGTCCGTCTCTCGCGCCGGAGGCGCCTTCGTATCCCAGAAGACGGCGCTCACGCGCCTGAATGTTTGGGACCCCGGCGGCGCGGCGTCCCTACCTATTTAACGATTGGCGTAACCCTTGCGTCTTAGCGGTAGAGCGGTCCGAAATTCTGACACGCACGGAAGTCCGCGCCGGTGAGATCGTCGGTACCGAATGCCGCCCAAGCGCTCGGACGGAATACCTGCGATTCGTCCAAGTTGTGCATGTAAACGGGAATACGGAGGACACTCGCTAGCGTGACGAGATCCGCGCCGATGTGGCCGTAGCTCATCACGCAGTGGTTCGCGCCCCAGTTGTTCATCACCGAGTAAACATCGCGGAAGGCGCCTTTGTCCGTGAGGCGTGGAACGAACCAAGTCGTCGGCCAGGTCGGATTTGTGCGCTCCTCGAGAGCCTTGTGAGTTTTCGGTGGCAACTCGACCGTCTCGCCTTCGGCGATTTGGAGGGCGGGTCCGATGCCCTCGACGAGGTTGAGTCGGAAGATGGTCGCCGGCATTCCGCCACGGGTGACGTAGCGTGTGCTCCAGCCACCGCCTGGGAAATACTCGGTGATCGAAGGATGCCATGTCGTCGCCTGCAGGCAGGATTTCACTTCGGCTGGGGTGATATCCCAGAATGGCTTCATGGCTGGCTTGCCATTGATGGATTGTTCGCCGCAGCCATCGAGGGCCGCTGGGCCCGAATTGATGAGGTGCAAGAGGCCGTTCGCGGCGGCACCCTTTGGCGCCTCGCCTGAAACACGCTCGATGGCTTCGGGGCTCCAGTAAGTCCGAAGATCCGCGAAAACTTGGGCGGTATTGGTCAGCAGGTGCCCGAAAAGCATGGTCACGCCATTGAGGGCGTCGTTTTCCGTTGCAACAATGTGTGGGGCGCGGCGGCCATTCCAATCGAAAGACGTATTAAGAATAGCCTCCATAAAATCTCCATTCGGCATGTGGTCTGTCCACTGGCGCTGGCCTTGGAATCCAGCGCAGATGGCGTGATGGCCTTGCGCTTCCTCGCCGAAACCCTGCTTGGCCAGCTTGGGATTTCCGACCATCAGGTCACGGGCGATGAGGGCGGTTTGAACGGAGATTTCCCATTCCTTGTCGAGTTGCTTGCGGCTGCGTTTCTTGCCAGT
>RFZT01000355.1 GCA_009920585.1 bacterium | reverse complement strand
CAACGATGAAAAAAATGAACATAAAGCGCGCTAATTTGTTTGTCATGGGATCGCTATGGCTTTTTGCTATTTCACTCACGGCACTTGTTCTGATACTGATGAACATTCGCGGCCCGCTCCAAGCGCCGTAACCATTTTAAAAAATACAACCAACTATGTCTACAGCAGCACTCACCCACGATTCTCAAGAGCACCACGGAGCCCCGGCGGCCACATGCAAGTTCGGAATGATCATTTTCCTGATCTCCGAGGCCATGCTTTTCGCAGGTCTGCTCGGTGGCTATGTAGTCCTCCGTATTTCTTTGAATGGATTCCCTTGGCAAGCTGGTCACGCTTGGCCACCGAGCGCCGATATTCCCCACCTCCCCGTTTTTCTCACTTCGATCAATACGGTCTTCCTTCTTTCCAGCAGCTTCACGTTCCACTTCTCCGAAGTCGCCGTAAACAAAGGAAAATCGGGTCTCGGCTGGCTTGCGATCACCATTTTCTTGGGGGCCCTCTTCGTTGGCCTCCAGTGCTACGAGTGGACCCATCTTTACCATGAGGGTCTTTGGTTCAACACCGGCGGCGTTTATGGATCGAGCTTTTTCCTCATCACCGGATTCCATGGTCTCCACGTTGCTATCGGCGTTGCGCTCATCCTCTGGTGCTTCCTGCGTCAGGTTTTTACACGTTGCTTCACTCCATCCAACCACATCGCTCTGCAGAATGTGGCCCTCTATTGGCACTTTGTGGACGTGGTCTGGATCTGCGTGTTGACGCTGCTTTACTATGTCTGAGCCTGAGGAGCGGCCACCAGCGATCCCCCGTTTAGGTTGGGCGATCGCGTTCATCGCCGCATCCATGCTCATCGCTGTAGCATTTAATAATCTCAAAAACACGCGGCCTTATGTGGTTCCGGGCCACTTACAAAAAATTTCTGAAGTCCCGGCTTTCAAGCTCACGGATCAAACCGGTCGCACGGTCACGCTGGACGACCTCAAAGGGAAAATCTGGGTAGCCAATTTTATTTTTACACGCTGCAAGGGTCCGTGTCCGCTGTCGACACTGAGAATGGCTGAACTCAACAAACGGCTCTCCAAAGCCCGCAAGGAAGTCCAACTCATCTCATTCACCGTCGATCCGGATCATGACACCCCTCCCGTGCTAGCCGAGTACGCGAAGTCTTCCGAAGCCGATCCCGCCTACTGGCAATTCCTCACTGGTCCAAGTGCAGATATCAACGACATCGTTGTCAAAGGCCTACTTCAACCCCTCGCCAAGGAGCCTGATGGCACACCAGCGCACTCCACTCGTTTTGTGATTGTCGATGCGAACGGCTGGCTTCGTGGATACCAAGATAGCGCTGACCCCGAAGTCCTCCAGAAGCTCATGCTCGACTTGGGCGATCTTCTGCGCGAAAGTAAAAGCAATAATACCAAATGAAAACCTTCACACTATCGGCTTGTGTGTTTTTCCTCACTTTCCTCCATCCTATGCTGGCCTGCGTTGGGTGTCGTGAACCCGGCGTTGGTAATTCCGACGAACCTCAAACCGTCTTGGCTGGCGTCGGTCTTTCTTGGGGCGTTCTGTGTATGCTGGGCGTTGTGTTTGTGATTGTCAGCGCTCTCGTGGTTTTCATCGCACGCACCTGCCGCGAGTTGGATCGTCAAAAGCCAGTTCAATGAGTGTTTCCGACCTTCCGGCCCTCAATGCGGGGCTCAACTCCATCGCGACACTTCTCCTTCTCGCTGGCTTTTTTTGCATCAAAACGGACAGGAAAATCGCCCACCGAAACTGTATGGCTGGCGCCTTCGTCGTCTCGTCCATTTTCCTTGTCACCTACATCCTCCACAAAATTCTCGTCCACGGTGTCCACACTCCCTTTGGCGGAACAGGAGCCTGGCGCACCTTTTACTACGGGATGCTCACCTCCCACATCATCTTGGCGATCACGATCGTCCCACTGATTTTGATTACCATTAACCACGCCATCCGCGCCCGCCACGAACGCCACCGCGCTTGGGCTCGTTGGACTTTTCCGCTCTGGCTTTACGTCTCTGTGACTGGCGTGCTTGTTTACTTCATGCTTTATCAGTGGTTTCCCAGAGCCTGATCCTTTCAACCTAATAAAAATAATATCATGAGTTCCCGACCAATGGGGCTCGAGCACACGGGTGTGCTTGATGCCTTTGCCTACGATAGCCGCCGCGACCTTCTCGTTCTTGCCATGTATGAGACACGACCATGGGGAAAGGAAGACCAACAGATCCTCCAACTTCAGGAAAAGCTCAACGCCTA
>RFZT01000354.1 GCA_009920585.1 bacterium | reverse complement strand
TCAAGGGGCAAAAAGCCATGATGGGAGCGGTGTATGGTTATCCCAAAGGTGGCAGCAAACTTCCAGGTCTAGTTCAGATCCACGGCGGCGGGCAGTATGCTGATTACAATGCCGCTCTCACCAACGCCAAGCGCGGCTACGCCACGATCTCCATCGCCTGGGCCGGACGCATCAGCGCCCCTGACTATAAAGTGGATCCCGATGTCGTGAAACTTTTCTGGGAAGGGAAAACCACGGATCCGAACTACAAACTCACCACCGACTGGGGCGCGCTCGATGCCTACCATGCCCCATGCCGAAATGAGGCAAACGATTTCATCGGCATCAAGCCTGGCACGTGGACGCTGGATACGATCGAGTCGCCGCGGAATAGCCCGTGGTTCCTTTGCACATTTGCCGCGCGGCGGGCACTGACTTTTCTCGAGCAACAACCCGAGGTGGATGCCAAGCGTCTCGGCGTTTATGGGCATTCGATGGGTGGCAAAATCACCGTGCTCACTGCGGGAACAGACGATCGCGTGAAGGCAGCCGTGCCTTCCTGCGGGGGAATTAGCGACTTGGAAAACAAAAGTCCGTTGTTCTGTGCGACCATGACCGATGATCAATACCTGAAATCGATTTCCTGCCCGATCCACTTCTTAAGCCCCTCGAATGACTTCCACGGGCGCATCAACGACCTTCCTGCAGCCGTGAAAGAGATCCAAAGTCCCGACTGGCGCCTTAGCATCTCACCGCACCACAATCATCAGGACACCGCCGAATACGAAGTCGCCACCCAAGTCTGGATGGATCAATGCCTGAAGGGTTCGATCAAAGTCCCCCAGACTCCGAAAACCAAGCTCACACTCAAGACGGATAACGGCGTGCCCAGCATCACCGTCGAGCCTGACACGAGCAGACCGATTCTTGGCGTCGAAATCTATTACTCCCGTGAAGGCCGGTTGGACGAAAAATCCAATGACAGGGAAAACACGATCTACCGCTTCTGGTATTTCGCCTCTGCGCACAAGCATGGCGAGGTCTGGAAAGCCGAGCTTCCATTGTGCGGCTTAGAAAAGCCACTCTGGGTCTATGCCAATGTGATTTATGGATTGGATACACCGATCCAGGGAGCGGGATATTATTATGGCGACTACTCCAGCGATCAGTTTGTGATCTCCTCTCTTCCACACCTAGTATCCGTCGAGGAACTCCAGGCGGCAGGCGTCAAACCGACCAGAGCCCCGTCGCTTCTGATCGAGAGCTTCGAGGGAGACTGGCAAAAACAGTGGTTCACCTACAACCCGAAGCAATGGAGCCGCTCGACTCACAAAGTCTACACCGACGAGTGGAAGGCACCGACTGGAGCGCGTCTCGAACTCGAGGTCCGCGCCGACCAGCCCAACAAACTCGCGATCGGCCTGAATAGCTCTGCTGCGGAGGTGAGTCTCAAAGGAGGACCAGAATGGCAGCGCGTCTCACTCGCCTCATCGGATTTCCTCAATGCCTCCAAAGAGCCTCTCACGGACTGGGCTGGCATCAAGGAATTGCGCCTTTCCGCCAAGGAGTCTTTGAGCGAAAAAACCTCAAAGCTAGAGGTTGGCGGAAAATGGCTGGGCCATGAACCGCAATTCCGCAACCTTCGCTGGGTTGTGGGTGATTGAACTCTTGCACGAATCAAACGTTCCCCGCAAAAGCCTCGCTCACATCCACCGAACGATTCACTTGTCGGGTTCTCAATCGGAACTCAACACCATCGCCCAATCCGTGCTCGGCGTTTCCCTAGATCAAATACAGAGCACCCTAAAGCCATAGCACTTGATTACGAGTACGAGACACGTTGCCGTGGTTTTGCGCTTCGACTCCAACTCCCGTCGCTTTCTATTTCTTGACAGTTTATACCAACAATTGATCGCCGCAATGGTCCTGCGGAGGCGCGCGCGGCGGCGATTAGGCTCCGAGGTAGGCTTCGCGGACTCGCGAGTTGGAGAGAAGATCGGCGGCGGGGCCTTCGAGAACGATGCTGCCCGTTTCGAGCAGGCAGGCTCGGTCAGCAAGGCGGAGAGCGAGATTGGCATTTTGCTCAACGAGAAGAATGGTCGCTCCACGCTTATTAAGCTCCCTCAGGACCGAAAAAATCTCCATTACCAGCTTGGGAGCAAGCCCCATCGAAGGCTCGTCGAGGAGGAACAACCTAGCCTCGCTCATGATCGCTCTCGCTACGGACAGCATCTGTTGCTCGCCTCCACTCAGCGTACCCGCAAACTGGTCGAGGCGCTCGCGGAGGCGCGGAAAAACTCC
>RFZT01000353.1 GCA_009920585.1 bacterium | reverse complement strand
GAGCCCCTCGACGTTCTTCTATCAAGCTTCAATCGCGCTGCTGGCTCGAGCTGATCCTGCCTCGAAAATCCGTGAGAGGCTGTATAAAAGAAAGACCCAAAAATGGAAGAAACACAAAGCAGGTATGCGCGGCGATATGACCGCGAGTTTAAGGAAAACGCCGTGGCGCTCGTTGAGAGCGGCAGGGAAATCAAAGAGGTCGCCCGTGATTTGGGCGTCTCGCATTGGTCGCTAAAAAACTGGATTAAATTGGCCAAGGCAGGCAAAGAGCAAACGCAGTTCGGCTCAATGGCTGAGGAAAGCAGCTCACAACGGGAAATCAGGCGTTTGCGACAGGAGGTTGATTATTTGCGTCGGCAGAGGGACATTTTAAAAAAAGCCTTGGGCATAGTATCGGTCGATGTGCCCGGAGGCGTTTTGCGGTAATGGAAACGATGAAAAACGAACATTCCATTACTGAATTGGCTGGCGCTCTTGAGGTTTCGGCGAGCGGGTATGTCGAATATTTGAAGAAAGATGAACGCCCTCGGCGCCGAGAAGATCGGGAATTAGGCGAAAAACTCACATCGATTTTCAAGCAGAACCGCAACGCCTACGGGGCTCCGCGCTTACAGATGGCCTTGGGGAAACAAGGAATCCGATGCGGCAAGAAGCGCATCGCGCGGTTGCAGCAACAGTTCGGTCTGCATCCTGTTCAAAAGAGGCGTTTCCGTCCAAGAACCACGCAAAGCGATCCGCTATTACCTGTGGCAGGAAATGAACTTGCCAAGGTGCCAACACCTGATGGCCCCAATCAAATTTGGGTTGCTGATATTACCTACATCGAAACCCGTGAAGGTTGGCTCTACCTGGCTGGAATTATGGATTTGTATTCCCGTAAGATTGTAGGTTGGAACACTTCAGAGTCGCTATCTACTCCATTGGTGACAAAAGCATGGGAAAAAGCGTGGGAAAATCGCCGCCCCTCACCGGGGCTTTTACACCATTCCGACCGGGGATGCCAGTATGCCAGCAAGGAGTTTAGAAGCCTTTTGGTCGAACACCAAGTAGCCGCTTCCATGAGCCGCAGAGGTAACTGCTATGATAACGCAGCAATGGAAAGTTTTTGGGCTACACTCAAGACTGAGTGTTTGGGCCCATGCATTCCTAAAACCAGATATCAGGCTAAACTCATGATTTTCGAATACATTGAAGGCTTTTACAACCGAAGCCGCTTACACTCGGCTCTTGGCTACAAATCTCCGCTGGACTTCGAATTCCCCCTGAACCATAAACCCTAATAAACTTAAAAGCCCCTCCACACTTTTTCGAAGCAAGATCAACCCAAGCAGCCATGAAAAAACTCATTCTTGAGCTCTGCGATCTGTGCTCAAATCCAAGTTGATTTATCAAAAATAACCAGCCGAAATTACACTTTTAATGTTAAAATAACCTGCTAAAATAGCGCAAATGAAACGAAGGGCACTCGACGAATTATTGAAATGGCGGAATCGCGCTGGTCGCAAGCCCTTGGTTTTGCGTGGGGCGCGGCAGGTGGGTAAATCGCATTTGGCCCGGGCTTTGGCGGCTGAGGCGTTTGAGGGAATCTTGGAGCTGAATTTTGAGCGTGATGCCTCGTTGGCGGGGCTTTTTTCAGGGGCATCGGTGAAGGAGACCGTGCGGCTGCTGGAGGCCAGATACGGAATGACGGTGGTGGAGGGGAGGACGCTGCTTTTTCTCGACGAAATTCAATCGGCGCCGGAGGTGTTCGCGAAGTTGCGTTATTTTCATGAGGAATTGCCGGGGCTGCATGTGCTGGCAGCGGGCTCGCTGCTGGATTTGCTATTGGAGGATCACGCGTTCTCGATGCCGGTGGGGAGGATCGAGTATCTGCATCTGGGACCGCTGGTTTTCGAGGAATTTCTGCAAGCCACCGGGCGTGTGGGGTTGATCTCCTGGATGGCAGGATGGAGCTGGGGTGAGGCTTTTCCGGAGGCGCTCCACGAGGATTTGCTCGCGGCTTTCCGCCAATATCTCGTGGTGGGCGGAATGCCAGAGGCGGTGGCGTTTTTTGCCGAAACCGGATCTTATCTTGAGTGCGCGCGGGTGCAGGAGTCGATCCTAGCGACTTATCAAGATGATTTCCAAAAATACGCGCGGCGGGTGCAAAAGCCTCGGATGGATCGTTTGTTCGCTCGCGTGCCGGCGATGCTGGGCCGAAAGTTCAAATTCAGCGAGGTGGACCCCGCCGAGCGATCGAAGAATCTCGGAGAGGCACTTCATTTGCTTTGCTTGGCGAGGGTGTTTCACAAGG
>RFZT01000352.1 GCA_009920585.1 bacterium | reverse complement strand
TAGATGTTCGTTTTTTGTAACCCGCCTGTGCGGTCGACGCTACAGTATGATTCAAAAATATTCGCCTTTTGTGTGCAGCGAAGATTTCCATACTTTAAACTTGTTAGTCACGCACGAGAAATTACTTTTTGTTCTGATGCGAATCTTACGTCTTCTCGTTCCCCTTGTTATGATGGTTTGCTGCTCATGCAATAAAAACGCTCCTATGTCTATTACTACCCAAAGACGATCAGCTACCCCTAGCGAATCTCTAACTAGAGAGTCTTTTGGCCATCTACCAGATGGCAGAGATGCGGGTATTTTCACCCTCACCAACGCGAACGGACTCAAGGCCAAGGTCACCGAATACGGTGCCATCTTGGTTTCCCTCGAGGTTCCAGACAAGTCCGGCAAACTCGCGGATGTGACACACGGCTACGACACGCTCAAAGGCTGGCTTGGGAATACCAGCTATTTGGGATCCAGCGTCGGCCGCTTCGGCAACCGCATTAGGGATGGTAAGTTTACACTCGATGGGAAGGAATACTCTCTCGCGAAAAACAACGAACCCGGCGGAATCCCCTGCCACTTGCACGGAGGACTCAAGGGCTTCGACAAGGTACTCTGGAGCGGTAAGGCCATCGGCAAAAACAGCGTCGAATTCAGCTATCGCTCCCCTGCCGGCGAAGAAGGTTACCCTGGCAACATGGACGTGACGGTCACCTATACGCTTACCGATCGCAACGAACTGCGTTGGGAAACCAAGGCCAAATCCGACGCCCCGACCATCGCCAATATTGTCCATCATTCGTATTGGAACCTATCCGGCGATCCCACTCGTACTATAAATGATCATCAACTCCAAATCCCAGCCAGAAACTATCTTCCCACCACTGCAGGCCTGATCCCCACTGGCAAGATCGCACCAGTTGCTGGGACCCCGATGGACTTCACCACTTCGAAAAGGATCGGAGACCGTGTTGATGCCGATTTCGAGGCCCTCAAATTCGGTGGCGGCTATGACCATTGCTGGGTGCTCGACAAGGGCCATGATCTGCATCTGTCGGCTCGACTCAAAGACCCTTCATCCGGTCGTGTGATGGAGATTTTCTCGAATCAGCCGGGGATCCAGTTCTATGGCGGCAACTTTCTTGACGGCACCATCGTCGGCAAAAAAGGCGTGAAATACGGCCACCGCACCGCCCTGTGCTTGGAGACCGAAGGCTTCCCTGATTCCCCAAATCAACCCTCCTTTACCTCACCCGTTCTCCGCCCCGGTTCGACGTATCATCACGTGATGATTCATAAGTTTTCGGCCGAGTAGTTAAGCACAGAGTTTTAAGTCTGTAAGTTTTTATGTCCCGTTCCCAAATTGGGATGGAGCGCCGTCGCCGTCCGTTTTGAGGTGGACCCCAAAAATCGGACCAGAGGCCAAGAGATAAAAAGCGGTGGTTGGAAGAGGTCAATAAACCTACAACCAACTATTGAAATGAAAGCCAAACGCAGAAGATATGATAGCGCCTTCAAGGCGCGAGTGGCTATTGAGGCCATGAAAGAAGGAAAAACAATCCACCAGATCGCGAAGGAGAACGACATTCATCCCTCGCAGGTCACGGAATGGAAGAAGACGTTAGCAGAAAACATCGCCGGAGTATTTGAAAGCGGCACACGCACTGGGAAGGAGGATTTTGAACGGGAACGCGCGCGACTGCATTCAAAGATTGGAGAGTTGACGGTGTGCGTGGATTTTCTGGAAAAAAAAGCCAAACAGCTCGGCCTATGAACCGCTCCGAGCTGGTAGAAAAAAATCATCCGGAGTTGAGCGTGAGAAAACAATGCGCGCTATTGGGCGTGCTGCGCTCGGTGTATTACTACAATCCCATGAAGCAGAGTGAGGAAGATTCAACCCAAACGTCCAAGGGGAGGTAGATTGCCGAAGGCAACTCCGTAGTGCCTTTTTCCCTCTTATACCAATGTCTCTTTGAAGTTGGACTTTGAACCGCAAAAGAAGGAGGCATGGCCGTTTCGCTCGTGTGGAGACTGGCCTACTTACTCGCACCCTGACCAGTAGGAACCAAGGTGCACGCCAAAACACAGGCGGGCCGCAATGTGCTCCTCTCCTAAAATCCAAAAGCAAGCGGCTTTTGGTATTATGATGGAATTTCTACTGCGTGACTGATAGGACTCCCAAAAATGACCTTCTCTAAAAAGTTCCTTTTTCTGTGCCTTGCCCTTATCGAGAGTGTTGCCGCGTCCTCAATGGCAAACTCCACCCCTGCGCCGCTCGCTGGTGTTCAGAGAATCGTTTTTCTTGGCGACAGCAT
>RFZT01000351.1 GCA_009920585.1 bacterium | reverse complement strand
TGTTCAATCTGCGGTGGGAGGTCTTCATCCTCTGGAGGTAGAGACAATCCCATTTGGGCTTCAATCTGTTTCCTGTATTGGAATCCTGCATGTTCTGCAAGGTGAGCCATCATGGCTGCTTGGATTGCAGGGGCCCGGGGATTCTGTCCAATGGTCGCCATAATCATTGGGTCTTGAAGCATAGCCATGTGGACGGCAATATGTGCTTGATGGTCTTGATTCAAGAATGCCTTGACGGGCTCTCCTTTGAGGACAGACATATTCTCCGTAACGGGGTCACGGGGTTTTTGGTCATCTGGCAGCTTGACTAGTTTCTCTGCGTTCTTGATACCCAAGACTTCCAACATCCTGCGGTGGAGTTGTGGCATGTCATAGATGTCAGGAGCCATCTGCGCCATTTGAATCACAGCTTGGTACTGAACTACCCGCTGGCTCATGGTGGCTGCGTTGGGGTCGCTTACGGGGATAATTTCCACGTAGTCGTAGTCAGCCTTCTTGGCGCTGCGGTTGGACGTGTCAGGGTCGTAGTCGTAGCTGGGGTCTGTGTAGTCTGCAATGATTTCAGCAAGGAGACCAAGTTCCTGTTTAAACGTGTAATGGAGGCGGGCTTGTACCGCCGTCATCACCTTCAGTTGACGCTCCAGAATTGCCAGAGTTGTACCGACCGGAGACTGGGCGGACATGTCACTGACCTTGATGTCTGCTGTCGCAGCAAAGCGACGGCCTTCATCCACAATGGTTCCCAACAGGGCTGCGAGGACTTGACTAGGTTCCTTGTAGGGCAGAGGCAGGATGTTGTCCCGCAGAGCACCTGAACCAATATCCACATCGCGGAACTCACCCGGCTGGATGGGGGTGTCGTCTCCCTTGATACGTAGACCACGGGACTTTAATCCGCCCGGTAGATTGCTCAGAGTTCCTGCATCGATAAGCTGGCGCATGATGCTGGTGGCGCTCTTGGCAAATCCACCGATGAGGTGGAACAGACCAAACCCGTATGCCCCGAACCCGGGGATGTATTGGTAGTGGACGAAGTGCTGACGCTTTAAACGCAATTCATCGTCCGGCTCCCAGTTGCGACGGATAGCCAGAACCTCGTTCGTTCCTTTGATGAAGGTGATGACATATGGCAGTCCAATCTCTGTCTCTTCTCCGTCGGAGTTGGTGTCCTCATACCCGGGTATGTCTCGGTCTGCGTGAACCTCATAGAGGGTGTAGCGGTCATCGTTTAAATCACTGAATCCGGTCTCTTTGTCCTTGGCCTGTTGGATATCGCTCTTGTTCCTGTCCGGCTCACCCAACTCCACATCCCGGTAGAAACCGCTTTCCTGCAATTTAAGAATCTCGTTCTTGGTCTTGCGCATGACATGCGTTAACCGGTAGCAGGTGTCTAGGTCGGTCGTTCCATAGGGGAGGATGATGTCCTCTGCGGGGACAAACATGGAGACCTGCCGTCCCAGATTGGGGTCGTAGTAGACCTTCTTGAACGCAGAACCGGTAGCGGGGAGACTCCACAGCATCCGCTCATGCTCGGGGCGGAACTCACGCATTACCTCGGTGAGTTCATAGTTCATGTCTTCCTCAACACGAACTGCTGCTTCCTTCTTCTCCGGTGTCTCTTTACCAATAATCTTTGTACGTACAGGCCCTTGGGCCGGGAACATCTCTGTGATGGTTTCTGACTGGAATCTGACAACTGCCTCAGTAATCATGGGATGGAACACCCCTGATGCTCCTTGCCACGGTTCAGTGCGTTCCTCAAACTGGAGTCCGAGTAGCTTTAAACCATCGGTGTAGGCCTTCTCCCAGTCCTTGCGGCTGTTGCGGTCATTCTCAATGTCCTCAGCCAAATCACTGGCAATCGACTGGAGGTCACCGTCGTCAATCAGTTCTGCAAGGTTTTGACCAAACTCGTCTTCATCCTCTCCGGGCATGATTGAGATGTCCATATCTCCCATGTGAATATTCACCGCCTCAGGGTCAACAATCTCAATCTCAATGGGCTCTTCATCTTGGGCTAGTTGCTCTATTCCCATCGGGGCTTGGTACAAACCCTTATCTACATTGGTTGCCATATACGTCCTTAGTAATATTCATACTTGCGACGGAAGATGGGCTCATCATCCTGTTCGTCGGAAGCAATCTGGATAAACCCACCTTGGCGGAACCTCATCAATGCTTGGCTGCTTGAGTCCACCAAGTCATCGTTATCGCCATTTGGAAATGCTGCCATTTCCTCCATAACCTCATCTGCATCACGAGAACCTGTACACCAGACAATCCCAGAGGCAAATAGGTCTGCAATAGAGTTTACACGGCTAACCTTGTCATTCCCCTTGCT
>RFZT01000036.1 GCA_009920585.1 bacterium | reverse complement strand
CGTGTCTGTGGGAGGGGAGGAGGAGGGGGGTGTTATTAAAGCTTGGATCGAAAGGCACATCAACTCTGCCCAGCCAAACGAACGTGAAAGCTTAAAAAGTGAAATGAATGCAGCCGTTCAGAAGTGTTATCAGGAAGGTATCACAACAGGGATACAGACGAGCCACCCCATCGAGCGCCTTAACGAAATTGGCGACAAAGCAACCAAGTTTGAGGCCTTGGAACTTTGTTTCGAGGTCATGTCTGCCAACGAAAAGATAAGCCCTGAGGAGATGAATCTCCTTAGGACTTATGCCGATTCTTTAAATATTCCGAAAGAAGAGTTTGAACGACTGAAGGACTTTCATACCTTAAATATTGCCTTAGTTGAAGACCCAGATAAAGATGACGAACGTCAACACCAATGCCATAAGCATCGAAGACAGCGCGTAGTTCTCGAACAATGCACATTCTTGCAGCCTCTACACCATAGTGAACCAACACAGCATTGATATCATTAGAGGATAGTCGATTTATATCCACGACTGAATCTGAAGGTTTAAGTGCAGATAATGCATTTGTTGCCTTGGTTGCAGCCGGGCCGGAGATCGAACATCTCCTGACCGCTGACCGTTTTAAACAATATCTCCCAATTGCAGCACTCCTAGTGATGCAATTGATGCCTTCGAGCATCGAATCTGCGCTATGGACTGCCTATAACGCCGCCGGTGACGCGATTCTTCTGAATCGAGCGAGCATGTTTGCCTCGTTCCTTGCCTTCCCGATCGTTGTGGCCGCTGCAGCGCTGGCGGGAGCCACAGGTGTCGCAGCATTTACGGGCATCCGGGTCGTGATTCTCGGGATCGTTCTGTTTCATCATGAAGACGGCGAGCCCGCACGAAGCTTGCTCACCTGTCCCCGTGGGGCGCATTCCATCTCGATCGTATTGATATCCCTCGGCATGACGTTCTGGAGTGTCCTTGCCTTTCAACAAACCGGCCTCGACGGTTTGCCAAGCCTACTGTTGGGATGGGTTGTCTTTGGCAGTTTAGCGTTCTGGTTTGATTTCGCCCAACTGCGTGAGCTTCAGGCGATCGTTCTGTTGGTCAATGCCCGTCGAAACCAGCGGTTTTAGGCTGACGGTTCGGTTAGTCGTCCTGTTCATGAGACTGGAGCCCCGGATGAATGAAAGACCACTGGCAATTGTTCCGGTCTGGTTCTATGACGATCAGACCGGGTATCAGGACTTTCGCCAGCGAATTGGTTCATTGGCATCCCGCTGGAGGGTCATTGTCGTTGTTCGGGATGTTCGGTTCCTGCATGAACTGGATGATCTCTCCGTCTCAGTGGAGATACTGCCGTCGCCTGGTGGCTCTCGGCTACAGATGTTGTGGTGGTGCCTTCGACTGATTCCCTGGATTGCGAAACGCAACCCCGATCTCGTTTTTCTTCTGGGTAGTCAGGTGGCGCCCGTGCGATTGGGGCTGCCAGCGTCATTTCCAACAGTCTTGTACTGGAACGTTCATCCCTCGCAACTTTTCGATGGCAATGCACCAAGCAGGCTTGCACGCTGGCTTAATGTGGTGTCGACTCGGCTCTCGTACTTTGCTGCTGCCAGAGCGTCCATCGTGCTTCCAATCGGCGCAAGGCTTCGGGAAGATCTGGTGGCCCATGGCGTGCATCCGTTGCGGGCGGTCACTGTCCCCCTGGGTGTATCGGAGAGTCATGCCGCCGTGAGAGCGCACACCCCGCGACGCTACCTGCCGGGCGAGCCACTGCGGTTGATTATCGCGGGTTCGATCAATGCAGAGCGGGGACGGGATGTGATGTTTGAAGCGATCGCTCTTCTCAAGAAGCAATCGCTGCCGGTACACCTCACACTGGTGGGCGCAACCGGACCCCAGCTTGAAGAGTGTCGATCTCGGGTCCAGCGACTTGGGATTCAAGAACAGGTCACACTCCTTGGGCGACTCCCCGGGCAGGAAATTCCCGCCCAGCTTGCCAAGGCACATATCGGGCTAAGCCTGGTGGCAGATCGCCCCTGGAATTACTTCAATCCGCCGACCAAAGTCTACGAATACCTGGCAAATGGCCTTCCAGTCATTGTCTCCGATATCGCTTGCCACCGCGACCTGCTTGCTGAAGGGGGCCCCGGGTGGTTCTGTCAATTCGATGCGAAAGATTTCGCGCGAGTGATTCGAGAACGCCTGGAAAATCCCTCCGAACTTGAACTCGTATCCAAGCTTGCCTACCAGGAGGGTGGCAAGGCACTTTGGTCCAGGCTCGAGCCAGACTTCATTTCCTTGTGTCGAGCGGCACGCAATTGGAATGCATCGCCTGCCGTGATCTGACGTGCTTTACTCATGACGGAAGGGCAGGTCGTGTCCAATCGACTCTCGCACCATCGGGAGGAAATCGATGGATTAAGAGCGTTGGCTATCCTCCCGGTCATCCTTTTTCACGCCGGTTTCCCGGTGTTCAGCGGCGGCTTTGTTGGGGTCGATGTCTTTTTCGTGATCAGCGGGTATCTGATTACCTCGATTATTCTGTCTGAAAAAAGTGCAGGAACATTTTCCCTCTGGAAATTTTATGAACGAAGGGCGCGTCGCTTACTCCCGGCCCTGTTCCTGGTCTTGTATGTCAGCATTCCACTTGCCTGGGTGTGCCTGCTGCCGGCCGATTTCAAGAACTTTTCACTCAGTCTGATTGCAGTCACGGCCTTCGCATCAAACTTTCTATTCTGGTGGTGGAGCGGCTACTTCGATACGGCCTCCGAACTGAAACCACTGCTACACACCTGGAGCCTGGGCGTCGAGGGGCAATACTATCTATTGTTTCCCATTTTCCTTATCCTGACCTGGCGGTTTGGCCGGCGTCGGATTCTGATTACCTTAATGAGTCTCGCCATTGCAAGTCTATTGGTGGCGCAGTGGGCCTCCGTTGATCGCCCTTTTTTTACCTTCTTTCTACTGCCAACGCGTGGATTTGAGCTGCTCATCGGGGCCGGTGTTGCTTTTTTGCTGGAAAATAAATATTCAACTCCAAACCCAAGCGCAAACTCAAGCGCGACCCTAAGCCAAAATTCGGATGCAGTATCAACCCCTGAATCGAGGAAATCCTACAGGTCCTTTCGGGTGCTTGACCAGATTCTCGAATGGATCCCTGATTTCAAACATCGCAATGCCTTCGCCGAAATCGTCCCAACGATCGGACTAGCACTGGTCGTCGCGCCTATTTTCGCATTTGACAAGCAAACGCCGTTTCCCAGTATTTATGCGTTGATTCCAACGGTCGGCACTGCAATCTTGATTGTTTTTGCAACGCAGAAGGTTCTTGTTGGCCGGGTACTCGCAAGTCGCCCCCTCGTTGGCGTGGGGCTTATCAGCTACAGCGCGTATCTTTGGCATCAACCGTTATTCGCCTTTGCGAAGCAGCGGAGCGCTGAAAGACCCGATCAAACGATTTTGGCTTTGATCTCCGTCTTCGCAATTGTACTTTCCTATTTCAGCTGGAAGTATATTGAACGCCCCTTTCGCAGTGAACGACGGTTTTCACGCGGGCAGATTTGTCGATGGGGTTTTGCTGGCGGTATGGTTTTGTTTGTGATTGGCGCAGTAGGGTACTGGTGGGCTGGGTTCCCTGACAGGTTTCCCGGTGACGATCGACAACTGGCAGCCTTGGATACGATTCAGATGGGACGGTATACTGATAAAAGGTTTACAGCCGCTCTGGATCGGCCTTTCGATGCATCCGGAAAGAAGCGGGTCCTGATTATCGGTGATAGCTTTGCAAAGGATCTTGTAAATGCAATCTACGAATCTGGCTTGAGCGAAAAAATTCAACTCTCGACTCACTTTATTTCAAGCGATTGCGGCAATCTATATTTGCAACGGGAAATTTCGACTTTTATTCAACCGGCAAAGCTTGCTCTTTGCAAGCGGGCGGGGTGGTACGAGAGTGAAAAACTAAAGCGACTACTCAATGGAACGGACGAAATCTGGCTCTCTTCTGCATGGAGCTTTTGGGTGGCGGCCTTTTTGCCAGAAAGTATTGGTAACCTCAAACGAGACTTCGGCAAAGAAGTGCTCGTATTCGGATCAAAAAATTTTGGCGAGGTCACTGCAAAGGGACTGCTCAAGATTCCAGCGACGAGTCGACTTGATGCCAAAAACCCTATCCGACAGGATGTGGTCCTGGTAAACGGATTAATGCGGGCCATGTTTCCCAATTCGGCTTTTATTGATATCACCGCAATGATGTGTGCGAATGACATGCAATGCCGTCTCTTTGACCCAGAGGGCGAATTGCTGTCTTACGATGGCGCACACCTGACGCCCCCGGGCGCTCGATATCTTGGCCGTCATTTGACTGAGCAGTCGCGTTTACGTTAGACCGCTTGGCTGAATTGGCGGCGATCTTTGAACGCTCGATCAACCTCATCTCTTGCCACTCATTGGGCTAGTTCGAGCTCGTCATAGAGATTGCCCCGTGGCTATATGACCCTACGACATCAACTGTTGGCTTCCATCGCCTGATTGTCGAATCGTTTCCCCCACGGGGAACGCTACTTGCGTTGGCTACTTTATCAAGCATTTTTGATAGGGAGCGACCGTGAGCGGTAGGGATCTCAGCATGCAGGTCAAAGTGTTGCATGTGATCAAGACACTTGGCCTCGGCGGTGCCGAGTCCAATCTACTCAACCTCGCATGCGCCTTTGATACGTCGAAGGTCGAAACCCACGTTGCTTACTCAGGAGGAGGCGAAATTGAGGCGCAATTTCAGACTGCCGACGTGCTCCTTTACAAGTACGCGGAAGGGGAGCACCGCGTCAAAAGTTTGGCGACCATGGCGATTGTTTATCGTCTGGCAAAATACATTCAACGGAACGGAATTAATATTGTTCACACGCACAACTTTAACGCGCATGTTTGGGGGTCACTGGCAACCTGCCTGACCGGTGTCGCCTTGGTTGAACACGTTCATGACCAACGCTATACGCCACGCGAGGAACTACTCCGGTGTCATGGTGCGTTGGAGCAGTTCAAATTCGCTAAATATTTCCGACACCTGTCCGACCGAGTCGTTGTCCTGACTCGGAAGACGGCTGACGCAGTTGTTCGTCGGCGGATCACTACTCCAGAGCGTGTCGTGGAATTGCGCAATGGGATTCCGTTAATAGACGGGCCGGTACTAGACCGGCATGCGATCCGCCAGGAACTGGATATTCCAGACGAAGCGTTGGTCATCTTGACCTGTGCACGAATAGAGCCCGCTAAGAATATTCAATTGATTCTGAGCATTGCGAGTGAGGTGCGCAGGGAGGCGTCGGGCGTTGTCTTTTTGGTGGCCGGTAGTGGAACCCACCTAGAGACCTATCGCCGGGAATGTGAACACCTGGGATTGACCTCGGTGGTTCGATTTATTGGTTATCGATCGGATATAACCACCCTGATGGCGGGTGCGGACATTTTTTTGCTCCCTTCCTTTCTCGAATTGCATTCGGTTGCTGTGTTGGAAGCACTCAGGATGGGCCTTCCGGTGGTGATATCCACGAATGTAGGCTGTAACGACGAATATATAAAAACCGGTTGGAATGGCTATTTATGTGATCCATTCAATCAGCGCCCATGGATCGATACTCTGGTCCAACTTGCTAATGACGCAGAACTGCGCAAATGGGTTGGCATGAATGGTCGGAGGACCTGTTATCGCGAATTTGATATTCGCGCAACGGCAGCGGCTTTTGAAGAGCTCTATATGGAACTATGCCTGGCTAGAGGTGGATCGAAAACGTGAAACTAAGAGGGCACGATATTATTTGTTTCGCCGGTGAAGACTGGTGGTTTCACAATCCCCATTCAAACCTCCACCTGATGCGTGAATTCGCAAAGCAGAATCGGGTCCTTTTTGTGAATTCGCCTGGGATCCGAATGCCTAGATTGCTGGGTGATCGGTTTGCGTGGAGACGATTGTTTGGCAAGCTCAAGAGTCTGGCTAAGTTCGTCAGATTGGCTGAAGAAAATATTTGGGTTTTTACGCCCATTGCCATTCCGATGATTTCTGGATATGGGAGGTCTGTTTCGTGGATAAACGAAAGGCTTCTGGTATGGCAGTTGAAGTTAGTGATGGCCACGCTTCAATTTCGATGCACGATCCTGTGGGTGACGGTCGTGGTTGCGAAAGATGCTGCGCTGCGCCTTAAACGGAAGCTCGGTGGTTATCTTGTTTATTATTGTGTCGACAATGTCCCGGCGTTTCCAGGGGTCGATGGTTCCTACATGCTTGAGTTGGAAGATGAATTGCATCGAACTGCGGATATTGCTTTTTATGTAAATCATGCGCTATTGAAGCAAAACTTGCTGCGAAATCCACTCACGTTCTACACGGGGCATGGCGTCGATTATACCCATTTCGCCGTGGCGCAGACCGTTTCGTTGCCAGTGCCTGTTGATATGGAGTCAATCATCAATGCCTCAGGAGGGCAAGTTGCTGGCTACATGGGAGAGGTGAATAGTGTCGATATTGGTTTGATTGGTTTTTTGGCGAATGAAAATCCGAATATTTCTTTTGTTTTTATTGGTGAAATTTGTGAGAGCGTTGAGGTTCTGAAGTCATTTCCAAATGTTCATTTCCTAGGCCAGAAGTCTTATCGTGAGCTACCCGCTTACCTTCAGTTCTTTGCGGTGTGCTGCTTGTTTTATAAGACGCAGTCTGCATTTAATAACTATAGAAATCCCAAGAAGCTACTCGAGTACCTTGCTACAGGTAAGCCAGTTGTTTCGGTGGCTATTTTGGAACTCGAGTATTTTAGTCAATATATTTCGATTGCGCAGTCGTATTCTGAGTTTGAGTTGCTGTTGCGTCGGGCAATTGCGGAGGATTCTCCGATAGATCGACAAAGGCGAATTGAGTTTGCCGAAAAACAAACGTGGGATGCGGTGGCCGAGGGCATAGCCTCCAAATTCCCGCCGCGGCTCTTAGAGGGCGGGACTGATGGGGTTCAGGCTGGAGCGGGTGTCTCCAAGGCTGAAACTCGAGCCTTTCCCATTCGTCAGTAGATTCCGCTCTGGCAAGGTAGGTTGTTATCCTGATTTCCTTGGCCCCATAGCTATGGGCTAATGGGCGGTTTGGTTTCTGGAAGATTTGTATGCGGATTGCTGTACTGGGATTGCGGGGCATCCCGAATGTTCAGGGCGGGGTCGAGACCCATTGCGAACATTTGTTTACAAACATTGCGTCTCGTGGTCATGAAGTCATTGTTTTTTGTCGCGAGTCATATGTGACACCTCCTTCACATGTTCAAGGCGTCAAGTTGATTTCATTTTCGTGCCCTCGGCAGAAATACCTTGAAGCGGTTGTCCATACGTTTATTGGCGTTTTCAAAGCGTGGCGCCTCCATCCGGATATTCTGCACATTCACGCTATTGGTCCTTCGCTTTTCGTGCCCTTAGCCCGTGCGCTGGGAATGCGCGTTGTCTGCACAAACCATGGTGCGGATTACGAGCGCCGGAAATGGGGCAGTGTGGCAAGGTTGATATTGCGTGTTGGTGAAAATCTTGGGAGCCGATTTTCGAACGCTGTCATTGCCATTTCCCCTTCCATTGCGGAGCAACTGCGGACGTCGTACCGCTGCGTCGTGGACGTGATCCCGAACGGCGTCATCGTTCGTCCGCGCAGCAGTCGTGACGATATCGTGTTGAAGTCCGGGCTTCAAAAGGGGAAATATATTCTTGCCGTTGCACGCCTTGTGCCGGAAAAGGGCCTGGATCTTCTCATAGATGCCTACGAGATGGCCGGCCTTCCGTTAGATTGGAAATTGGTCATTGTGGGCGAAGCTGATCATTCCAGTTCGTATAGCCGTTCTTTAGTTGCTCGTGGAGCCTCCAGTGCCGGGGTTGTGATGACCGGGACTCTTCATGGTGAGCCACTCGCCGAACTTTATAGTCATGCGGGCCTGTTTGTTTTGCCATCCCATCATGAAGGGTTACCGATCGTTCTCCTGGAGGCGCTGAGTTACGGTCTCTCCGTGATTGCCAGTGATATTCCGGCTCATCGGGCCCTCAACTTACCTGAGGAGCGCCTTTTCAGAAAGGGTGATCCAAGATCCGCGGCGGAGAAATTACGGTACTTCATCGATCACCCGCAGACTCCTGAAGATCAAGTTGAGCAGATCAAAAGAACTGCCAACCGGTTCGACTGGAACTTGATTGCGCAAAAGACACTTGAAGTCTATCGAAGGGTATTAAGGCCGTAGTCCTGAGGAAGGAACTGGAGTTTGTCCCAGGGGAATCCAGTCAAGATGTCATAAGATTGTGCTTTCCCGAAGAGAGCAGGGTATGGGTCAGGCAGGCCGGCAGCCGTGTAAGACCTGGGGTTCTGGGCGCGGAGCGTGATCGCGCCTCCCTTGTCCCAAACGACGAATCCGTATTTTTGCGCCGCCCTTGCAATGGTTTTACCCACCGGATGCATCTGGAGTTTGTCAACATTGACCTTGGGATCGAGCCTGAAGCGCAGGCCTTCGGGGATTCGATTTGGAACCTTTTTGGGGTTGTAACCATCCGATCGTTTAGCGGGCCAGGAGAAGTGCGCGGCTGCCTCCGTTTCGACCAGAGCAATACCCATGACGTGACGGATTTCTCCTCGTCGCAACTCTTCCGCTGTAATTTGGCCGCCCAGGAATGGTAACCCTGTCGCTGTTGTTCCATAGATGCCAGGCCAACGTCCGTCGCTTTGGGAGGCCTTTTTGAACTGGCCGCCCCAGCAGGCCTCCCACTGACCGCCATTGCGTCTCATCCTCCAGAACTCCCAGATCGTGTCCGTGGACGGCTGATAGACCGTCATTTCGGCATCGCTTCCAGCAGCGGGAATTGCGTAAGTTGGAATGGGGACCGCTGACCATTGTTGAGCGATTGATCGATCCAGACCGAATTGTGGAAAGCAGGCCCATTGCGCGACCTTTACTGTCGGTTGGTCCTGAGGAACGACGTAGACAGGGCTGGCATAGGCTGTCAGGTTGATTGAGACTGTTCCGTAAAAGGTTTTTTTCTGGCGAATAAAGTCCGCGACGAAGTCTCGAGACTGGGGGTGCAAGGGCGCATCTGCTGGGATTGGTGTGTACCAGAAACTATTGGGGCCGAACACTGAATCGGTGAGAACGGTTGGGCTAGTCGTGCCGGTATTGGTAATAACCTGGGCTAGAGCGTTCGTCACTTGGAAGTCGGCTGCTGGCTCTGCATTCAGCGCTCCTACGCCGAGGGTCGCAAATCCGACAGTGGTGCACCTGATCCACTTAAATAGGTAAGACATCTTCATGATCGTCATCCTCTATTTGGCCCGCTGGGCCGATATTCAAGTCCAGATGCAAGGTTTGGGGCGAGCCGGGTTCTGACTCATCGCGATACAGACGGCGCTGACGGCGATCTGCCTTGATGCGTTTCATTGCCTGACCAGATTCACAGTTTGATGATTTGGAGTGAACCCGCGGAGTCATTCAACATAAACTTCCCAGGGACGGTCTGTAAGTAAGTGTCGACTGCTTTCCGACATCCGCCCCAATCGTGATAGTCATCGAGAATCAGGCTGCCGCCGACAATCAGGTTGGGGAATATTCGTTCAAGGCAGGTCTTCACGGGGTCGTACCAGTCGACGTCAATATGCGCAAAGGCCACTGGTTGCTTGATGGACATGCTCTCCTGAAGAAGTCCCTGAATCAGAGAGATGTTTCTTTCTGCGCAGTCGAGGCCGAAATCTGCAAAATTCTGCTGTACTCGTTCATAGAGATTTTCCTGGTATCCGTAGTATTGATCGCCATCGATCCCTTCAGATTTGCCCTCGGAGATGATCCGGTAACGGAGATGTACATCCGGCGTATCCTCATCGGTTGGCGGTGGGATCATTGAAAACGTGTCATATGCGAGGAAAGGCCTATCCGGGCGCTTGATTGAAGAAATCAGGATTGCCGAGCCACCCAAAGCGCATCCAGCTTCAATGAAGGCGCCAGCCAGATGTTGTTCTTCGATCGCGCGGCAAGTCTGCGAGATCAGTTCCATCTTGCTTCGGGACAGGTAAGTGAGTTTGTGATTCTGGATTTGACGTATCAGTCTGCGATCCCCGATGTTCTTCAGTCGATTTTTGAGTTGATTTAGCATGGTTTGCAACTCCGACAATTGTAGACTTCAGGGAGGAAGCTGTTTTCGGTGCCATTAAGGCGGTGACATTGCTATTGATTAATGTTGGAGGCCGCGGAGCATCCAGGATCTGACAGTTTTGAATTCTGATTTTCGAATTCCATATCGTTTGGCGAATAAAAGTGATCGCAGCGCCATCGTGGCGATTGACCGGACGGAGATGGCCCTTCGAAACTCTAATTCTCGATTGGGGGCCGTTCGGATCGGAATTATTTTTGAAATCAGTGCCCTGGCCGATTCGTACTCGGTTGAAAAATCGACGCGACCATTTGTCTCACACAGGCGGTCTGCATGGTTGCATAAAGGTGTAGGGTCAAAATGCTCGACGCCGTGTCGGAGCGAAAGAGATTTCGTTAAATATCGGGATATCTGTAGTGCCAATCGGAGTTGTTCGGGCTGGTGCGTGACCGATACGTTGGTATCGTGCCATCGGTATTTAATGAGGTTTTTGTTGATATTGATGCATTTGGTCGTCAATGCCAATTGTCCAAAAAGAAAATAGTCTTCTGCGAGCCCGGGTATTTTTATTCGATCGGCTGAGGCGATGGAGCCGATGAAATCTTCGCCGTACGATGCACCCAGTTTTTTAATGATTGAGAACCGCATGGCCGCTGTCGGGTGTGCAACGGGGGTCTTGAAAAGTGCCATGGCCGAAAGATCATAGGGCTCGAGCGGTACATCGATTTCTCCTAACAGGTTGCCTTTCCCATTCACAATCTGGCCCTTCGATCCGGCCAAGGCTAACTCGGGATCTGATCGAAAAATTTCCGCGATAACAGACATACGGTTTGGAAGGGAGATGTCGTCCGAGTCCTGTCTCAAGACATAGTTGCAATCACAGAGACTTAAGCCCAGATTCAGAAGTGCGGACAGGCCAACTGCGTCTGGGAATGAGTGGACAACGACGCGTCGGTCGCGTTCGGCATATCGGTTGGCTAACTCAAGGCTGCCATCATTACTTCCATGGTCCAGAATCAGCAGTCGCCAGTCGCGGTGGCTCTGGTGGAGGATGCTTTCCATCGCTTCTGGTAAATAAGCGATACCATTTTTGATTGGGAGTAAGACGTCAAAGTCCGCCATCGGGGGGGCGTTCAGTCCGCCTCAGTAATATCGAGATCGACGGTGTGGTTGTCGGAAATTGGCGAGGAGCAGTCCTTTGGCGATCTCCCAGTGAAGCCGTGCCCTCGCTGGGCGATGCCGCAGGCCAGCCAGCGCGGCGCGCAAGATACGGGTGGCAATGTGCCGGGGCCGCAGGAGCTTGCGGTTGGTGAAATAGGCGATTGCAATCTCTTCATTGATTGTTTTCTGGATGTTTGAATTTGGGTTCAGATATTCGAACTGTGGATGCTCTATCTGCAGAGTCTTTCCGTTTCTGGTGTGCAGGTACCAGCCCGCCCATTCTTGGTCTTCTGCGGAGAACACATCTGTTCGGAAGGGCCTCTCGAGGGCATCTCGTCGCGGGATGAGCGCGCACGTAGCGGAGAGTCCGTTGTGCCCATCGAATGAGCCCGCCTGGTTCAGTTGAACCTGCAGCGCTCCGCGATTCGCGGCTTTCCAGTACACGACTCCAGCGTTGTGTTCTCTCCCGAGCAGTCGGCCATGTTCGATGAGAGTGATGTCTTTGAGGACAACGTGCGAACTGATCAGCAGGACCTCATGTCCAACTGCAGCTTCGATGCCAAGATTGAGCGCGTGAGCGAAGTTAAATTGGGTGTTCGGATATTGAATGACGATATCGCCCAATTTCAGTAGCGCTTCCCGGCAGCAGGGCTCTCTGGAGGCGTCTACCAGGATGATTTTTTTCGGCGGGCTTGTCTGCGCCCTCAATGCCGAGATCACACGTTCCAGAAGAACACTGTGGTGGTCGGTGCGGATGACGGCGTCGTATCGCCCGCCATCGGCATCTGTGTTCGGTCGGTCTAAGCCTGGGCGTACTTCGTTAACCATTGAGCTCTTGATTGATGCGAGGGGTTGGTCCAAACAACCTATTGCGCAAGTAGTTTGGAGGTGGCGTCTTGAGCCTGCTGTCGGTTCGAAACCAGTTGCACCAAGGGGTCGTCGCGATGCCAGCATTGAATGAACTCTGAAAGCTTTCCGTAGTTGTTATCCAGAACGACATGGGGAATCCCGAGGATCATGCAAAGAATGTGAGCGTGCAGCCGGTCAGTGACGACAACACGACCCCGCGATAGCAGCGCAGCTCCTCGTTGCACGCGTTCCCACGCGAGCGCATGAAATGCGCGGTGATTGATCTGCTGAACTTTGCGAAGACCCCCCCAATTTGATTTGCCAGCTTGCTTTGTCAACGCAGTGAGATACCGGGTGATTGAGGGTGTCTCGTCCAGCCAGTCGATACAGGACACCTGATGTTTCGGGAGTTCGAAGTTTCTCAATTGGGCATCCCCGGCTTCCTTATCGGTACGCGCAAGCACCAGGACATCTACGGATGCTTCAGTGCGCTGGAGTTTCCCCTTCAACATCAGCGCAGAATCCGGGCAAAGCAGGGTGGGCACCTTCAATTGTTCACGGGCGATTTGTTCACTTCGGCGGTCTCGAACCATCAACCAAAAATCGGGATGTTTGCTGAGTCGGTCGCGGGTATGCGACGGTGCCAGATCATTTTCAAAGTGAACTGTCTGCGGAAGTTGGACGATGCGATAGCCGGGGAATTGTTGGATCACTGCCTCGCGGAAGGCTTGATAGATTGGCCAGACGGTCCCGAAATTTCCGCCGCCGTGGAGGAGAATTTGTCCAAAGGGCATCCGGCGCCGCAAGGCCATTTCGTTAAACGAAGTCACATCACAGGTATAGCGGAGGTCGTGCC